>JBKJLR010000213.1:0-3576 GCA_046596865.1 Chitinophagaceae bacterium | reverse complement strand
TTTCCAAAGCCTTAGCGGCCGGGGCTGATGCTTATATAACCGCTGATATTAAATATCATGAGTTCTTTGATGCTAATAACCGGATGGTCATTGCTGATATCGGTCATTATGAAAGCGAACAGTTCACCATCAACCTGCTGCAAGAAATTTTAGAGCAAAAATTCCCTACCTTCGCCATCCTTAAAACAGAGGTGAATACCAACCCGGTTAACTATTTTTTCTAAAGATTGAGTGGTCAATTCCGGGAGTTAGTAAACCTCCAATATCAAACTTCAAACCTGAATTTTAATATGGCACATGTAAAAGAATTTTCCGTTGAAGAAAAACTGGCGTCCCTGGTCTCCCTTCAAAAAATTGAAAGCAAACTAGATGAAATACATATCCTGAAAGGTGAACTTCCCATGGAAGTAGCTGATCTGGAAGATGAAATTACCGGGTTACATTCCCGCCAGACCCGCATTGAAGAAGAAATTAACGGGGTGACAGATTTTATCGAACAACGAAAAACTGTAATTAAAGATTCGGAAGCACTCAATAAAAAATATGAGAAGCAGAGCAGTAACGTTAAGAACAACCGGGAGTTTGAAGCCATCAATAAGGAAGTAGAGATGCAGCAATTAGAAATTAAGCTGGCTGAAAAACATATTAAAGATGCTACCGAAGAAATAGCAGAGAAAGCAGTGGCCCTGGAAAAAGCAAAAAAGAACGTGGCGGTGAAAGAAGGAGTGCTGGCTAATAAAAAAAGCGAATTAGAAAAAATTATTACAGCCAACGAGAAGGAAGAGAAACATTTTAATAAACTGGCTGCTGAAGCAAAGACTCATGTTGACACCCGTTTGTTAGCCAGTTATGAAAAAATCCGGAAGAGCTACCGGAATGGCCTGGCTGTTGTTTCTGTAGAAAGAGATGCCTGCGGTGGATGTTTTAATGCGATCCCTCCGCAAAAGCAAAGCGAAATCAAACAACACAAAAAAGTAATGATTTGTGAGAATTGCGGCCGCATCCTGGTGGATGAAGAACTGCACAGTGGGGTTGCCTTGAAATAAATTACCGTTTACACAAAGTATAAAATTTGATAGCTGCCATGGGCAGCTATCTTTTTGTCTGCAACAAAATTAATTTTTCTTATTAGTGGCATTCGTTGCAAAAACCTAATTTGCTTTCCTAAATGCTTACCAGGCTTTCTATACAGAACTATGCCATCATCGACCAGGTAGAAATAAATTTTTCCAATACACTTAATGTAATAACCGGGGAAACAGGAGCTGGTAAATCCATCATCGTCGGTGCATTGGGGTTGATACTGGGAGAAAGAGCTGACTCGACAGCACTGGTTAATAAGGATAAGAAATGTATAGTGGAAGGTCTGTTTGATGCAAATAATAAGAAAGATATCAGAAACTTTTTAGCAGCAAATGATTTTGATGCCAACGATGAATTGGTGATCAGACGGGAAATAGGGGCAAACGGGAAATCAAGGGCCTTTATCAATGATACCCCCGTTACACTATCACAATTAAACCAACTCAGTAGCCTGCTGGTTGATCTCCACCAGCAATTTGATACATTGGAATTAGCGGAAAGCAATTTTCAGCGGCAAGTACTGGATGCACTGGCCGGTCATGCTGATGTGATCGATGAGTATCAAACTATTTTCCGGCACTGGCAGCAGGTAAAAAAAGAAACAGAACAACTAAAAGCAGAGAAACAACAATTTGATAAAGAAGCTGACTACAACCTTTTTCAGTTTACAGAACTGGAAGCGGCAGGGTTCAAAGAAAATGAACTGGAAGAGATCGATGCTCAGCTAAAAGGGCTTAACAATTCTGAAGACATCAAAGCTGCACTTAACAAAGCGTATGTTGAACTAAAAGAAAGTGAAACACCCCTGGTGCAGCAGTTAAAAGTAATGCTCAACCAATTGAACATTTATTCATCTTATCATCCTGATTTACCGGCCTTGCTTCAGCGATTGCAATCTGCACAAATAGAGCTACAGGACATTGCTGATGATGTCGACCGCATTAGCAGCCAGGTGAACTATGACCCTGAGAAAATTGAACAACTGAATGAACGGTTATCACTCGGATATAAGCTGCAAAAAAAGCATGCAGTTAATTCAACCAACGAATTGTTAACCATACAAAAGCAATTGCAGGAAAAATTGCAGGCCGTATTGGATATTGATGAAGCTATACAGCAGAAGGAAAAGGATTTGGTAGCCAGGCATAACCATGTATTACTGTTGGCAACAAAAATTTCTGATAACCGCCGCAAACAAATACATCCTTTTGCAGATAAAGTAAACAAACTGCTGGCACAGGTAGGGATGCCGAATGCAAAGTTGAAAGTGGATATTACCGCATCTGCCTTAGCTATTTCTGGCGGTGATTCAATTGAATTTTTATTTGATGCTAATAAAAGCGGACAATTTCAACCGGTTCGCAAAGTAGCCAGTGGTGGTGAGCTGAGCCGCCTGATGCTTTGCATTAAATCATTGGTAGCACAGTCAATTGATTTACCCACTTTGATATTTGATGAAATAGATACCGGAGTTTCCGGTGAAGCTGCAAGACAGGTTGGCATCATCCTGAAAAATCTTGCTGCCAAACGGCAAGTGATTTGCATTACCCATCAGCCACAAATTGCCGGTAAAGCCGATGAACATTTTTTTGTGTACAAAGAAATTGTAAAAGATTCGGTAAAAACAAACATCCGTCAACTAACCACAGAAGAAAGAATAACCACCATCGCCAAAATGCTCAGCGGAGAAAAACCAACTGCTGCTGCTATGGAAAATGCAAGAGAGATGGTGAAAAATTAATTTGTTTCAAAGACTTCGGATTGTTTTAATACATTAGTAATTCTACTTTTTGTAACGTAACACTACGGTAAGCGATATAGTTTCTGACTGGAATTTTATCCCTAAAATCAGTTCCTGCATGGTTGTTGCCAAATGTTGTACAACAGCTGCATTGGCCTTATAACTAAAAATTCTATTGTATGAAATCGCCAAAACAAATCCTTCTGATGGTATTATTACTGGTACAGCAGTTACTGCTGGCACAGGTGTCTCAAAAGAAATCTCCCGGTATATACGACGCAGTTACAGAAGAAGTCCGGCTCAATCCCCGCCAGGAAATATATACCAGTTCTGCTCAAAATCAACTGGTAATAACCAACCTGAAACCCGATGAATACCACAAGGCAGCTGTAGTTAATATGCAGGGTGCCGTTGTGCTAAAGCAATCAATTAACGCAACTTTGCTGCGGCTGGATATAAGCAACTTGGTTGATGGTTTATACTTGCTTATACTTCATTCCTCCGCTTCTTTAAAAGAGAAAAGTGTAAAATTTTTAGTGAAACGATAAATGGTTATTACTTCTAGTAACAATGGATGAAAGAAAGGCAGGAGTACGTCTATTGTTTTTCAACTTATACTTTCGAAAAAGCGAATATTTCCATGTTATTGGGGTATCGATCCACTATTGTTCAACTCATAATTCTTCAGCCAGTCAAATTCTTTAATTAATCCGCTGCTCCTGTGCCCCCTTTCCTAAAAAGCTCTATTTTTC
>JBKJLR010000185.1:0-6361 GCA_046596865.1 Chitinophagaceae bacterium | reverse complement strand
GTAAAAGATCCCAGCTTCCTATAGCACGGCCAAATGTTCCTATATAACCGGCATTAAAGGCTTTACGGGTAAAACCATAATTGGCACTTAAAACATGAGTAATATTATATTCTTTTTTTCTCCAGGGTTGTGGAGTGATCCGGATGGTAGCGCTGATACGTAAACCTGTTTTAGTAAAGATCTGCAATGGATCCCTGTCAAATACCATGTACTCCGGGGCACTTAAAAATGGCATAATGGAAAAACTTCTTTTTTTACTATCGGCCGTATCAAACTCAAATTTTTTCCCTTTGAAAATTTTTAATTTACTTCCGGATTCCACAGCAAAAGAATCTTTTTTTGAAGGATCAATGATGATAATGGGAATACTGCTGGTATTATTTACCTCGAACTGGTCCTTGCCTTCCAGTCCATATAGCTTTATGCTTTTAGTTTCATTGGGTTTAAAAATTCTCGAATAATATGGCTTTTTGCTTACCTCCTCATCTTTATTGATTTTATAAATACTAATGTTCACATTATTATTGTCAGCAGGTTTGATGATGAATTTTTCTTTTTTTTGTGATCCGGTAACAATAACGCTACGGGCCAATACTTTGTAATAGCTACTGGCATATTGATCCAGTTCGTTCCTTCTTGATTTTAATTTTGCGATGATTTTTTCCCCTGATAATGCAAATACGTCTGCTGGCATTTGATGAACACCGGATTCTATCACTGCATCAGTTAAGGAAGCCTGGAGTTCTTTGGCGATAGTCATCCAGTCATCTTCTGAAAGTTCATTAAGGAAATAACGATCCAATGGCCGGCCCGGGCGGTTAAAGTTGGCAACATTATCCAGGTGACCATCAAAGCTTTCCAGGAAGGTCCCCCCGATCAAATGAGTTCCAATCCACGGATAGAATCCATCGAATAATACATATGCCTGGTCTCTATCACGGGGAATGGGTTTATAGATTGTTTCTTTTTCGTTTTTAAATTGCGCCCATCTCCATTGATCTGCATGCCGTCCCCAATCACCAATAAACATATCAAATAGTCTTGCTTTAGCAAAAGCTTTTTGATCCACATGGTCATCATTATCCCCGTAAATGTGTTCGTAAAGTTTTTCTGTTCCGATAACATTCTTTGCGTATCCAAAACTTGCCATATCCTCCTGGCTGCTGTCAGGTCTTTCTTCAAATAAATAAAGCTGGTTGCCGTATTTTTTATTGAACTCACCCAAGGCTGGTTGTTCAGGCACAAAAACTATGGTAGGATTAGTGTGATAAATGCCTGTTGCCCGGATCATCGGCAAAATCGTAATAGCTGCATAGGGATGACCAATAGAAGCCTGATCTTTTGCAATCCGGCTGATAAAAGTGCCATGAAAAATTTCTGGTAAACCATTTCCGAAATCTTTATCAATGCTACGGAACACATATTCTTTTCCCTTTTCATTTTGCATCCGTAAACCGCTTGATTGCCTGCTTCCACCTTCCTTTGTAATTGTTAAACCACCTTTGGCTGTATCCAGGTAAAAATTATTTACTCTTACAGGGGTGGCCCATTCCCGGCGGTAATGCCAGCCGGAAAAAAAATTGTGATAATTACTTCTCTTATATTTATTTCCAGCTATAACTACCGTGGTTCCCGGAATAATGGCTGAATCTGTAACGATTGTTGTTTGAGCAAGAGCAGGTGTTATTTGTAAAAAACTTGCAAAAAAAATACAGAGGTTGATTCTTTTACTTTTTACAATTTGTGAACGGGAGGGGAAATATGAAGGCATATCACCACGACAAGGAAAAAGCATGCCAATAAGTCATTACTGTTGCAGTCACCGGTAATAAACCTTACATCTACAAACTGTAAAACCCCACTTATTTAAAGACCTCAATCACTTCTTCGATTTTCATTGAGCCTTCAAATATTTTGATCAACTCTTTCTTTTTATCGTAGAAAGCAAGGAGGGGAAGACTGTGATTCAGGTAAAAGCTGAATAAAAAGAAACTGGCATCCTGTGCCACAACGATATTCTTATATTGAGCCAACTTATATTTTTCCCGGAAGGTCATCATGGAATCAAAAAGCATAGACGTGACCATGACTACCTGGATGTTTTCGAATTTATCAATATTTTTAATTAACGCTTCTGTTTCATGCTGGCAATGCTCACATTGGGGATTGAAAAGCATCAGCAAAACCGGTGATTTTTTTTTCAGATCATTTTTGGTGAAATAAGATACACTGTCGGGTAATAATAACTTTACCGGTGGGAAAGAAGGAAATCTTTTATAAGGGGGTTGTATAGAATCGTTTTGTGCAAAAACGGCAGTAATAAAAAATAAACTGACGAACATTATTAGTAATTTCTTCATGGTCCAAAGATAGTTGTCGATGATGAAGTAAGGTTTACGGTGAATGTAACGACGCCTCTACGGGTGATATGGTTGTCTTTTTTGATTCCCGGCTGCCTTTTGTCAGCAACTATCCCTGCCTTATCTTTGCCGCCTCAATTTTCAAATCGCATAATCTTCAAATTTTCCAATTAATATGGCAAATACATCAGATATCAGCCGGGGTATGATCATCAGCCTTGAGGGTAGTCTTTACAATGTGGTAGAGTTTGGCGAAAATAAAACGGCCCGTGCCGCTGCCAAAGTGTGGGCTAAGCTGAAAGGAGTAGACAACAATCGTTCTATTGAGAAAACCTGGAATTCAGGTGATACCATATTTCCGGTAAGAGTTGAGAAGCGATACTACCAGTTCTTGTATAAAGATGATACAGGATATAACTTTATGGATAATGAAACGTTCGAACAAATTGCTTTGCAGGCAGAAACGATTGATGCGCCACAATACCTGAAAGAAGGACAGGAAGTGGGTGTTATGATTAATACAGACAACGATCAGATATTGGGTGCTGAACTCCCGGATAAAATTGTACTAAAGGTTACATATACAGAACCCGGCTTACGGGGCGATACTGCTACCCGAACTTTGAAACCAGCCACACTGGAGACAGGGGCTACTTTGGGTGTTCCTTTATTTGTAAATGAAGGAGAACTTATCCGCATCAACACTAAGTCAGGTGAATATGTAGAAAGAGTAAAAGAATAAAATATTTTTATACTTCAAATGGCCGAAATCACCCGATTTATGGTCATTTTTGTTTGATTTTGGCCCCTTTTGCACCATAAATGGCAAAAATCATTAAGTTTCTCTTATTCATTTCACTACCTTAGCCCACTCTCTAAAATCAAACTGTCTTTTAAATTGAAAAACATGGACTTCAAACAAATTCAGGAGTTGATTAAAATGATCAACAAATCGAATATTGGCGAACTTACTATCGAACAAAAAGATTTTCGGGTAACAATCAGGCAAAAAGAAGAACACATAACGCAGGTAATGTCTGCTCCTCCTGTTCAGCAGGCACCCGTATACGCAGCTCCACCATCTGTAATTCAAAACCCTCAATCCCCCGTTATTACTGAAAAGCCAACAACTGGCGAAGCCCCGGCAGCAAACACGATTACTATCAAAAGCCCGATGATCGGTACTTTTTACCGCAAATCGTCCCCTGATAAACCGAACCTCGCTGATGTAGGTAGCGAAGTGGCTCCTGGCGTAGTGGTTTGTATTATCGAAGCAATGAAGCTTTTTAATGAAATTGAAAGCGAAGTAAAAGGCAAGATTGTAAAAGTGTTGGTAGAAGATGCATCTCCCGTAGAATATGATCAGCCCTTATTTTTAGTAGAGCCTGCATAATAGAAGTTGCTAAATAGTTAATAGGCTGATTAGCTAAATGAATAATACTAAATTTCCAGGTATGCAAATAGAAATGATTCAGGAGAATGCAATTCTTAAATTATCATTTGAATTTTTATTACCGGTTATATTGGCTGATGCATTTTGAGTATGCAAAGGATACAATGATAGGAATGTCTTTTTAAAAATCAGATTCAATAATTAAATGCTGAATAAAATTCTGTCACCAGCAAATTAGCACATTCATTATATGTTCAAGAAGATACTAATAGCCAATAGAGGAGAAATTGCACTAAGAGTCA
Source organism: Chitinophagaceae bacterium (assembly GCA_046596865.1). Taxonomy (GTDB): domain Bacteria; phylum Bacteroidota; class Bacteroidia; order Chitinophagales; family Chitinophagaceae; genus JJ008. The sequence goes on along the minus strand of JBKJLR010000185.1, from coordinate 2,306 downwards.
TTCGTACAGCAAGGGAGATGGGTATTAAAACCGTTGCTGTTTATTCCACTGCTGACCGTGATAGCTTGCATGTAAAATTTGCTGATGAAGCCGTTTGTATCGGAAAGCCACAAAGCTCTGAATCTTATCTCAACGTTGCCCATATAATGGCGGCTGCAGAAATTACCAATGCTGATGCTATTCATCCCGGTTATGGTTTTTTGGCAGAGAATGCAAAGTTTGCGCAGATATGTGATGACCATGGTATAAAATTTATCGGTCCCACACCGGATATGATTAATTCAATGGGTGATAAGATAACAGCCAAAGAGACGATGATTAAAGCAGGTGTACCCGTTATACCCGGGGGCGAAAATTTGTTGCAAAGTGTGGATGAAGCAAAAGGCCTTGCAAAGAATATGGGTTATCCTGTTATTCTAAAAGCAACAGCCGGTGGTGGTGGTAAAGGAATGAGAATAGTGTGGGAGGAAAGTGAAATGGAAAGATCCTACGACAATGCCAAAGCAGAAGCAGCTGCATCCTTTAAGAACGACGGCATCTACATAGAAAAATTTGTAGAAGAGCCACGGCATATTGAAATACAGGTAGCAGGAGATCAGTTCGGCACAGTGTGTCATCTTAGTGAAAGAGATTGCTCCATTCAACGCCGTCATCAGAAACTGGTAGAAGAATCACCTTCACCCTTTATGACGGATGAACTAAGGTATAAAATGGGGGAGGCCGCCAAAAAAGCAGCTGGTGCCATTAACTATGAAAGTGTGGGAACCATCGAATTCCTGGTAGATAAGAACCGCAATTTCTATTTTATGGAGATGAATACAAGGATACAGGTGGAGCATTGCGTTACGGAAGAAGTAATCAATTTCGACCTCATCAAAGAACAGATAAAAATTGCGATGGGAGAAAAGATAACAGGGGATGATTATATACCACAAAATCATGCTATCGAATGCCGTATTAATGCCGAAGATCCTTACAATGATTTTCGTCCCTCACCCGGAAAAATTACTTCCCTTTTTCAACCCGGTGGTCATGGTGTTCGTGTCGACAGTCATGTATATGCGGGGTATGTCATTCCGCCCTATTATGATTCTATGATCGGCAAACTTATCACCATAGCACAAACCCGCCAGGAAGCGATTGCTACGATGTACCGTGCTCTTAGTGAGTATGTCATTGAAGGGGTAAAAACCACTATCCCATTTCACTTACAGCTTATGCAGGATGAACGTTTCCGCAGTGGCGATTTTAATACCAAATTTATTGAAGGGTTTCATTTGAAGTAAAAAACTAATTTTTAATTTCATCCTTCGATTATTTATTCCAGCTAACATAACCGGATAAAATAATCTATTAACAAAGTCAGTGTGATTGCCAAAATGATTTATACAACGAAATTTTAAATTACCTCACTACATCCACTTCTTTTACAACACTTTCGTTGCCATTTCTATCAACCGCTGATACAGCTATTTTAGTTATTGCAATTTGAGGATTGTTTTGCCCTGGCAATGGTTTTATGGTAAATGACTTTTCTTTATTGTTGAGTATAATATAACTCCAGTTATTGCCATAGGTGTAATAAACTACCCAGTGAAATACGTCTTTCTCATCCGGATGTTTCCATTGCAGCGTTAATTCATTTCCGCTGGGGTTAATAATTACTACAGGAGCTGCCGGTGCTTTATCATCAAGCCAGGGGCTGGCAGGTACCAATGCCTGTTGTTTGTAAGGGCCTTCTTTTATTCCCTTCGTCATATTTGAATTTTTTGTAAGCGATGAAATGCTCCAATGTACAATCCCTTTACTTTCTGGAAGCATACCCCGGCTTATCATGATCTGGCTTGTAATCTCATTTACATTTTTAGCACTGGTATCACCACCCACACTAATGCCCGGCCACAAGTGGCGTTTCATTGTATTTTCTCCGGCCCACCAACCAAGCAATACAGGAAAGCTTTGGCCAATCCTGTTTATTGGCCAGTAAAGTTGAGGAGTAAAATAATCAATCCATCCTTTGTTCAGCCAAAGTTTTGCGTCAGCATACAACTGCTCATACTGATCAAAACCTGTTATTGATTCCGGATAACCAGGACGCCAGATGCCAAACGGACTTAATCCAAATTTTACATACGGTTTTTCCGCTTTTATTTTTTTATACAAACGTTCTATAAAAACATTTACGGCATTCCGACGCCAATCCCCTCTTAATAGTTTACCACCACTTTGCTGGTAAGCTTTCCAGCTGACAGTGTCAGGAAAATCTGCATTGCCATTATAAGATGGGTAGGGGTAGAAGTAATCAT
>JBKJLR010000085.1:0-11760 GCA_046596865.1 Chitinophagaceae bacterium | reverse complement strand
CTCAACCCTACCTTTGCACTCCCAAAAGAAAATTGGGTTTTCATACATGTCTCAGCGAATCAGAATCAAATTACAGTCTTACGATCACAACCTGGTAGATAAATCAGCTGAAAAGATTGTAAAAACAGTACGCAGTACCGGTGCTGTGGTAACAGGTCCCATTCCTTTACCTACCCGCCGTAAAATATTTACTGTATTGCGTTCACCCCACGTTAATAAGAAAAGTCGTGAGCAGTTCCAGTTGGCTACGCATAAGCGTTTGCTGGATATTTATACTTCTTCTTCAAGAACGGTGGATGCATTAAGTAAGCTGGATTTGCCAAGTGGTGTGGAAGTAGAGATAAAAGCGTAGAAAAAAGAGATTTGATTCTCTTTTAGTTCTTATAATTTTAAAAGATTGCTATCTCTCAATTTAGCCGCTGGCGGAAAAAAAGAGCTCTGGCTTACTAACATAAAACAAGCCATTCAGGGTTTGTTTACTACCGGTACTTCCCCAAAAAGGAAAAGGTCGGTGGCAAACGGGGATTGACGCCCCGGTTCTGTGTCCTCACAAACCGGCAAGCATGTCCCAATAACCTTGCAGGCACAAATTGAACGACCATGAAAGGTATTATTGGGAAAAAAATTGGGATGACCAGCATCTTCGATCCATCGGGCAAACAAACCGCCTGTACGATTATTGAGGCTGGTCCCTGTGTAGTTACCCAGGTTAAAACAACCGAAACTGACGGGTACAATGCACTTTCGCTTTCTTTTGGTGATAAAAAAGAAAAGCACTCCACTAAATCTGAGATTAACCATTACGCAAAAGCTCAGACAGCTCCTAAGAAATTTACAAGAGAATTCCGCAACTATTCCATTGATAAAAATATTGGTGAAACTATTACAGTTGACATTTTCGCTGAAGGCGATGCCGTTGAAGTAGTAGGTACCACAAAGGGTAAAGGCTTCCAGGGTGTTGTAAAGCGCCACGGCTTTCATGGTGTGGGACAACAGTCACACGGCCAGCATGACCGTTCGAGAGCACCAGGGTCATTAGGTAACTCATCTGATGCTGCCCGTGTAATGAAGGGAATGAAAATGGCAGGCCGCACCGGTACTGATCGTGTAAAATTAAAAGGACTTAAAGTGATAAAGATTTTTGCTGACAAAAATTATATTCTTGTTAGTGGTTCTGTACCCGGTTATAACGGTTCAATTGTTTTTATTCAGAAATAACGATGATGTCATCCTGAGCCTGTCGAAGGATGTGTTAACTAAATAAATAGAAGATGCAAGTTCAAGTTTTAAATACAAAAGGAATAGCTACTGGTAGAACGGTGGAACTGCCTGACGAAATATTTGGCACCGAACCCAATAACCATGTTATTTACCTGGCTGTAAAACAATACCTAGCTGCTCAACGTCAGGGTACTCACAAAGTGAAAACCCGGGCTGAAGTACAGGGAGCCAGTCGCAAATTGCATAAACAAAAAGGTACCGGTGGTAGCCGTAAGGGCAATATCCGTAATCCATTGTATAAAGGTGGTGGTACCATCTTTGGTCCAAAGCCGCATCTGTATGATTTTAAATTAAATCGCAAGGTGAAAGACCTGGCAAAAATTTCCGCCCTTTCGTATAAGGCAAAAGACAATGCTATTGTGATTGTGGAAGATATCACACTGGATTCACCAAAAACAAAAACTTTTATTGACATCCTGGGTAATCTGAAAGTAGCTGATAAAAAAGCAATGTTCATTATGCCTGAGAATAATGAAAACGTTGAACTTTCAATCCGTAATGTTCCCTCAGTACTGGGAATGTTGCTGAGCGACATTAATACGTATGATATTGTAAATTCTGAAGTGTTGATATTGACGGAGAGTGCTGCAAAGATTTTTTCAGAAGAAGAAAAGGAAGAGGCTTAATTCGAATGTGTAAATGTGCTGATGTGGAAATGTGAGAATGATCAGCAGGGATAAAAAGAGTTCTTTATAAAAAACGGAGTATGCGGATTGAAGAAATTCATTTCCACATTTCCACATTTCCAAATTTTCAAATTTTATTCGGATGAAACCTTCTGAAATACTTATAAAACCCATTTTGACTGAAAAAGCAAATGCTCAACAGGATAAACTGCGCCGCTATGCTTTCAAAGTAGCAAAAAAGGCAAACAAACTGGAGATCAAAAAAGCTGTCGAAAGCTTTTACGGAGTTACGGTAACGAATGTGAACACTTCGGTATCTCCTGGTAAAAATAAGAGCCGTTTTACCAAAGCTGGAGTAATCTCAGGCCGTAAGCCGAGTTATAAAAAAGCTTATGTAACGGTAGCTGAGGGTGAAAACATTGATTTGTATTCAAATATTTAAGCCCCCATCCCCTAAAGGAGAGTAAGGCAAACTGAACAATAAAGAATGGTAGTTCAACTACCGCAAAAGAATTTGAAAAATGGCACTAAGAAAATTTAAACCTGTTACCGCCGGCACCCGTTGGAGAATAGGTAATGCATACGCTGAGGTTACTACGAATGTTCCTGAAAAAAGCTTGTTAGAAGCTAAACCAAGAACCGGTGGCCGTACATCTTCAGGTCGTATGTCTATGCGTTACATAGGCGGCGGTCACAAGAAAAAATATCGTATAATAGATTTTAAAAGAAATAAAGCAGGTGTTGCAACGGTAGAATCAATTGAGTATGATCCAAATCGTACAGCATTTATTGCTTTGCTAAATTATGCTGATGGTGAAATGCGTTATATAATTGCACCACAAGGTTTAGTGGTGGGAGCCAAAGTAGAAAGTGGTGCTGATGCAGCACCGGAAGTTGGCAATGCCTTGCCAATGAAAAATATGCCATTAGGTACTAATGTACACAATATTGAAATGCAGCCCGGTCAGGGTGGCAAGTTGGCCCGGAGTGCTGGCTCTTCTGCCCAATTGACAAACAAAGAAGAAAAGTACGCAATATTAAAAATGCCTTCTGGTGAATTGAGAAAAGTATTGATCAATTGTATGGCAACAGTAGGTGTTGTTAGTAATAGCGACCACTTTCTGCAAAGTATGGGTAAGGCAGGACGTAACCGTTGGAAAGGTATCAAACCAAGAACCAGGGGTGTAGCCATGAACCCGGTAGATCACCCGATGGGTGGTGGTGAAGGTAAAGCTTCTGGTGGCCAGCCTCGTAGCAGAAATGGTCAGTATTCAAGAGGTCTGAAAACAAGAACAAAAGGAAAAGGAAGTGATAAAATGATTATCCAGCGTAAGAATGGAAGTAAGATTTCGAAGTAAACAAACTCATTAATAACACAACGTCATAAACATGGCTCGTTCGATTAAAAAAGGTCCTTATGTAGCTTCTCATCTTGAAAAAAAGGTGATGGCTATCAACGAAGGCAAAAATAAAAAAAGTGTTATCAAAACCTGGAGCCGTCGTTCTACGATCACTCCTGATTTTGTAGGTCACACTTTTGCGGTACATAACGGCAACAAATTTATTCCAGTGTATGTAACCGAATTTATGGTTGGACACAAGTTGGGAGAGTTTGCGCCAACCCGTCAATTTAGAGGACACTCAAGTAAGAAAGTAGACTAAAATATAGTTCCTGGTTTCTGATAGCTATGTTGAATAGCCGGAAACCATTAACAAAGAAACAAGAAACAAGCAACAATGGAAGCAGTAGCTAAACTGAGAAATTATCCGACATCGCCCCGTAAAATGCGTTTACTGGCTGACCTCATCCGGGGTAAAAAAGTAGAGAAAGTATTGGCCGAGCTGGAACACAGTCCTAAACATCCTGCCGTTCCCCTGAGGAAGTTGGTGTTGAGTGCTATCAGCAACTGGAAACAGAAGAATGATGGTGGTGATGAAAGCCAGTTGATAGTAAAAACCATTTTCGTAGATGGCGCAAGAACATTGAAACGTATGCGTCCTGCTCCGCAAGGCCGTGGTTACAAAGTGCGCAAACGTAGCAATCATGTAACAGTAATTGTAGATAGCAAGTCAGATGTAATTGAGCCAAAAAATAAGAGAGCGGTTAAACAAGGACCAAAAACAAATAAATTAACGAATAACGCATAAAAAATGGGTCAAAAAGCAAATCCGATTGGTAACAGGTTAGGCATTATCCGCGGTTGGGAATCCAACTGGTACGCTACAAAAAAAGATTATGCCGGCAAATTGATCGAAGATCATAAAATCAGAACTTATTTGAATGCCCGTATCAATAAGGGTGGTATTTCAAAAATTGTTATTGAGAGAACGTTGGGTAAGCTTATCATTACTATTCACACCTCTAAGCCTGGTATCATTATCGGTAAAGGTGGCGGTGAGGTGGATCGCATTAAAGAAGAGCTGAAAAAACTTACTGGTAAGGATGATGTTCAGATCAATATACTGGAGATTCGCCGGCCAGAATTGGATGCCATGATTGTGGGAGATACAATTGCCCGCCAGATTGAGAATCGTATCAACTTTAAGAGAGCTACCAAAATGGCAATAGCTTCTGCACTACGTATGGGTGCTGAGGGTATTAAAGTAAAATTAAGCGGCCGTTTAGCCGGTGCTGAAATTGCCCGTAGCGAAGAGTTCAAACAAGGCCGGGTACCATTGCACACTTTCCGTATGGATATTGATTATGCCAATGTGTTTGCACAGACTGTTTACGGTAAAATAGGTATCAAGGTATGGATATGTAAGGGTGAAGTATTAGCGAAAAGAGACTTGAATCCAAATTTCATTGCAGGAGGTAAAAATGAGGCAGGCGGTGAAAGAAGAGAAAGAAGAGATGATCGTGGTGGAGATCGTCGTGACGATAGAAGAGGTGGTGGTGGAGACAGACGAGGTGGAACTGGTGGTGGTGGTGGAGACAGGAGAGGTGGTGGCGGCGGACGAAGAAATTAAAAGTATTGAGCATTCAGTACAGAGTATAAAGACAAAGAGACATTCGTCTGTAATCTGAATACCAGGTACTAAAAAACTGAATTATATGTTACAACCGAAAAGATCTAAGCACAGGAAGATGCAGAAAGGTCGCATGAAAGGCGACGCAAAAAGAGGTACTACCATTGCATTTGGTTCGTATGCGTTAAAAGCGTTGGACCAGCACTGGATTACAGACCGTCAGATTGAAGCTGCCCGTCAGGCATTGACCCGTGAAATGAAAAGAGAGGGTAATGTGTGGATTCGCATTTTCCCTGATAAACCAATTACCAGGAAACCAGCAGAGGTGAGGATGGGTAAAGGTAAAGGTAACCTGGAGTTTTGGGCAGCCGTTGTAAAGCCAGGTCGCATCTTGTTTGAAGTGGATGGGGTAGATGAGAAAATTGCCCGTGCATCATTAGCATTAGCTGCCGGTAAATTACCTATTAAAACAAAATTTATTGTACGCCGTGATTTAGTTACTGCGTAATAATTAATAAATAGAATAGCAATGTCAAAGAAAGGAGATTTTGTAAAAAGTATACATGGTATGAATGAGCAGGACCTTACAGCCCGCCTGGAAGAAGATAAACAACGTTTAAAAAAACTGGAGTTTGCTCATACTATTTCTCCACTGGAGAATCCTATGACCATCCGTGGATTGCGCCGGGATATTGCCCGATTGATAACTGAACTTAAGTTGAAGCAACAGCAAGCATAATAAAGTTAAAAAAATGGAAGAAAGAAATTTAAGAAAAACAAGAACTGGTGTTGTAACCAGCAACAAGATGGCTAAAACCATTACTGTGGCTATCGAAAGAAAAGTGAAACACCCTATATATGGTAAGTTCGTAAAGAAAACTACCAAGCTTCATGCTCATGACGAAAAGGATGAGTGCAGTATCGGTGATTTGGTAAAAATAATGGAAACCCGTCCGCTTAGTAAAACAAAGCGTTGGAGACTGGTGGAAGTGGTAGAGAAAGTGAAATAGTATTTAGTACTGAAGTATTCAGTACATAGATAAAAAGAATATTAAACGTCTCAGTACTTTATACTAAATACTGGGTACTTAAAAAACAAATAAAATGATTCAGCAAGAAAGCCGGTTAAATGTAGCGGACAACAGTGGTGCCAAAGAGGTGCTTTGTATCCGGGTGCTCGGCAATAGCGGTCAGCGTTATGCCAGGATTGGCGATAAAATTGTAGTGACCGTAAAGGATGCAATACCTGCTGGCGGTATTAAGAAGGGAACAGTGGCAAAAGCTGTAATCGTACGTACTACCAACAAACTACGCCGTAAGGATGGTTCTTATATTCGCTTTGATGATAATGCAGTGGTTCTATTAAACCAGTCTGATGAACCAAGAGGCACCCGTATTTTCGGGCCAGTTGCCAGAGAGCTTCGTGATAAGGGATATATGAAAATCATTTCACTGGCACCAGAGGTATTATAATTGATTAAAAGGGTTTAACCCATTAATGATATAAAAATGAAAACAAGATTTAAACCAAAGTACAACATCCGCAAAGGAGACAGTGTGGTGGTTATTACAGGAGATGATAAGGATTTATCAAAACCAAGAATTGTAAAAGAAATTTTGCTTGAATCTGCAAAGGTTTTAGTAGAAGGAGTTAACATCATTACCAAGCATACCAAGCCTTCAGCTCAAAACACTAAAGGTGGTATTGTAAAAAAAGAAGCTCCTATTCATATCAGCAATGTTATGCTTTGGGATGCTGCTCAAAAGACAGGCGCAAAAGTGACAAGAGTAAGAAAAGATGGAAAAACTGAGAGAGTTTTCAAAACAAAAAAATCCCAATCACCTATCGGGACAGGAGGTAAAAAATAATGAGTACCAAAAAATATACACCCAGGCTGGCAGATAAGTATAAAAACGAAGTGGTGCCTGCCCTTGTAAAGAAGTTTAGCTACGAAACCGTAATGCAGGCTCCGAAGTTGGAAAAAATTTGCCTGAACCGCGGTGTAAATGGCGCAGTAACAGACAAAAAACTGGTTGATATTGCCCTGGAGGAATTAACAACCATCTCCGGACAGAAAGCAGTTGCCACTATGTCAAAAAAAGACATCTCTAATTTCAAACTGCGTAAAAACATGCCCATTGGCGCAAGAGTTACATTGCGTGGTGTGAAAATGTATGAGTTCCTGGATCGTTTCATTGCTGTTGCGTTGCCCCGTGTTCGTGACTTCAAAGGGATCAATGAAAAAGCATTTGACGGCCGAGGTAATTATACACTTGGGATAACAGAACAAATTATTTTTCCGGAAATCGATATCGATAAGGTAAATAAGATTACTGGTCTTGATATTACTTTCGTAACAACAGCTGGTACAGATGAAGAAGCTTACGAGCTATTGAAAGAACTGGGAATGCCTTTCAGGAACGCAGCAAAAAATAATACAAACTAAAAGAATAAATAAACATGGCAAAGACATCAATTAAGGCCAGGCAAAAAAAGAGGGAGAAGATGGTAGCCCAGCATGCAGTTAAAAGAGCAGAGCTGAAAAAAGCTGGCGATTGGAAAGCTCTTGACGAAATGCCGAGAAATTCTTCAAAGGTGCGGTTGAAAAACCGGTGCCAGATTACCGGACGCCCAAGAGGTTACGTTCGTTACTTTGGTCTTTCCCGGATTATGTTGAGAGATATGGCATTGAATGGAAAAATACCCGGTTTGAAAAAAGCAAGCTGGTAAAAAAAGTTTGAAGTTAAAGTGACATCAAATAAAAATTTAAAACAATCCAATTATTCCGTCTCTTTTCAAATGAGACGGGACGTAGGAGGGCAAAAAATATGGTAACAGATCCTATAGCAGATTTCCTGACCAGAATTCGTAATGCGCAAATGGCAGGTCACCGTGTGGTTGACATTCCAGCTTCTAATCTGAAGAAGCGTATGACAGAAATTCTGTACAACCAGGGTTATATCCTGAAGTACAAATTTGAAGATGATAACAAACAAGGCGTTATTAAAATCGCTTTGAAGTATGATCCTTCAACAAAGCAACCTGCTATCCAGAGCATGGAAAGGGTAAGCAGTCCGGGTTTACGTCAGTATGCAAAACCGGTTGAGTTCCGCCGTGTAAAGAACGGTTTGGGTGTGGCTATACTGTCAACTTCTAAAGGTGTGATGACAGATAAAGAAGCAAAAGTTCAGAACGTAGGTGGCGAAGTTCTTTGCTATATATATTAAACCCCATCTCCTGAAGGGAAGTAAGGGAAAACATAAACGTTGTAGATACATTAAGCTGAAACTATACTAAGCTGACCGGTCAACAACAAAACAACAAACTATAAAATTATTTTATGTCTCGTATAGGAAAACAACCGGTAATAGCTCCCAATGGTGTCACCATATCAGTGAGTAAGGACAATGTGGTTACAGTAAAAGGACCCAAAGGAGAATTGAAACAGGCTATTGACCGTGATATAACTGTTGAAGTAAAAGACGGAACAATAACATTTGCCCGTCCTACGGACCAGATACGTCACCGTGCATTGCATGGCCTGTATCGTTCATTAGTATCCAATTTGGTGAAAGGTGTGACTGACGGTTATGAAAGAAAGCTGGAATTAATAGGTGTAGGTTTCAAAGCGGCTAACCAGGGCAATGTGCTGGATCTTTCTTTAGGATTTTCTCATAATATCGTTTTTGAAATACCTAAAGAAATAAAAATAGCTACCGCACAGGAAAAAGGTCAGAATCCCATTATCACTTTAGAGGGGATCGACAAACAACTGATTGGCCAGGTGGCTGCTAAAATACGGGGCTTACGTAAGCCTGAACCTTACAAAGGAAAAGGTGTTCGCTATGTGGGCGAAGTGGTTCGTAAGAAAGCTGGTAAAGCGGCTGGTAAATAATTAAATTAATCTGACCCTGGCAGCATCAGGGTTGAAAATAAAATAAGATGAATCCAAAAGTTAAAACACAAAGAAGAAAAAACATCCGGTATCGCATCCGCCGCAAGATTGGCGAAGGGTCAGCTCAGAAGCCCCGGTTGTCTGTATTCAGAAGCAATACAGATATCTATGTGCAATTGATAGATGATGCAAATGGTCAGACCTTGGCCGCCATGTCCACAAAAGACAAAACGATCAAAGCCCAGAAGGTTAACAAAGTTGATAAGAGTAAAATGGTAGGCGAAGCCATCGCAAAAAAAGCGGTTGAGCTGGGCATCAGCGATGTAACGTTTGACCGTAGTGGATATCTCTATCATGGCCGGGTGAAATCAGTAGCAGATGGAGCAAGAGAAGGTGGTCTTAAATTTTAAGCAAACAACATTCAAACTTTAATTACAAGTATAAATGTCAAAGTACAACGTAAACAAGGTGAAAGCCGGGGATCTGGAACTGAAAGACAAAGTGGTTGCCATCAATCGTGTAGTGAAAACTACCAAAGGAGGCCGTGCTTTTAGTTTTTCTGCACTCGTAGTTGTTGGAAACGAGAATGGAGTAGTGGGTCATGGACTTGGCAAAGCCAAAGAAGTTCAGGAAGCTATCACCAAAGGAATTGAGGATGCAAAAAAGAATCTAATTAAAGTTCCTGTAATGAAAGGCACTATCCCTCATGACCAATGGGCAAAAGAAGGTGCTGCAAAAGTTTTGATTAAGCCTGCTGCTCATGGTACTGGTGTAATCGCCGGGGGTTCTATGCGTGCCGTTTTAGAAAGCGCCGGGATTACCGACGTATTGGCAAAATCATTGGGGTCTGCTAATCCGCACAATGTGGTAAAAGCAACTTTCAAAGCCCTGGCATTGCTCCGTGAACCAATTACAGTTGCTAAAACCCGTACGCTTGGTTTAAAGAAAGTATTCAACGGATAATCCGATTTCAAACGAATTGAATTATGAAAAAGTTAAAAATAACATTGGTAAAAAGTTTTATTGATAGATCTGAACGTCAGAAACTGACGGTGAAAGCTCTGGGTCTTAATAAAACAAATTCTACAAAAGAAGTAGAAGCTACTCCGCAAATATTAGGTATGATCAGGAAGGTAACACACCTGTTGAAAGTGGAGGAAGTATAATAATTACAAATTTAAAAAGCGAGCCCCGTTCCGATAGCTATCGGAAGCTTTCGGGGCGTTAAGTCAAAAATAAAAGCAAAAAAAAGATGAAACTACACGAATTAAGACCTGCAAAAGGTTCTGTACACAAAGACAAAAGAATTGGCCGTGGTGATGGTTCAGGACATGGCGGAACATCTACAAGAGGTTCAAAAGGTGGGCAAAGCCGCTCAGGTTATAAAAGTAAAATGGCCCACGAAGGTGGCCAGATGCCTATTCAACGCCGGCTTCCTAAACGTGGCTTTAATAATATTCACCGGGTAGAATTCAAAGTTATTAATCTTGGACAAGTGGAGCAGCTGTCTGAAAAGTATAGTATTACTGAATTTTCCCTGGAGACCCTTTATATCAATGGACTCGTTAGCCAGAATGACAAAGTAAAAATATTAGGCAACGGAGAATTAAAAGGGAAATTCACTTTTAAGGTGAACGCAGTGAGTGAGAAAGCCAAATCAGCGATTGAGGCTGCCGGTGGATCGGTGGAAATTGTGAAGTAATTTAGCTAAATTGTAACGACGCATTAGTATGCGTCTTTTTATGTTTAAGTGCTTTTAAATTTTTTTAATTCCCGTGAAGAAATTAATACAGACACTCAAAAATATCTGGAGCATCGAAGAGTTAAGGGGTAAAATTCTTTTTACCCTGATGATGATTGCTGTTTACCGGGTGGGTTCACACATCGTGTTGCCAGGTATAGATCCTACAGAATTGAAAACTGGTGAAAGCAGTAATGGTATCCTCGGATTGATCGATGCTTTCTCAGGTGGTGCCTTTAATAATGCATCCATTTTTGCATTAGGTATCATGCCTTATATTTCTGCCTCCATCTTTATGCAACTGATGACGGTGCTGGTGCCCCGTTTCCAAAAAATGCAAAAAGAAGGCGATAGTGGCCGAAAAAAAATAAACCAGTATACCCGTTATCTTACAGTCGCAGTTACCATTTTACAGGCATCTGCTTACGTTAAATATCTTGAAGGGATGACGGCTCAAACAGGTGGCCTGATGGCAGGATTTACCCCGGCTAATTTTTGGCTGAGTACTGTTGTCGTATTAACAGCAGGTACTTTATTTGTAATGTGGATGGGCGAAAAGATAACGGATAAAGGATTGGGGAACGGAACCTCGCTGATCATTATGATTGGTATCCTTGCCCGTTTGCCTCAATCATTCCTCCAGGAATTAAGTGCTAAGTCAGTACGTAGTGGTGATATACTTATTTTTATTGTTGAAATAGCCATTCTTATTGCGATTATCATGGGTTGTATCCTGTTGATCCAGGGTGTCCGAAAAGTGCCGGTGAATTATGCCAAACAAATAGTAGGCAACCGTCAATTTGGAGGGGCACGACAATTTTTACCTCTCAAAGTGAACGGCGCCGGTGTAATGCCAATCATCTTCGCACAGGCTATAATTTTTATACCAACCATTTTTGCCAATTTCAATACAACAGGTCAAGGTGGTTTTCTTAAAGCCTTAACGGATCATAGCAACGTATTGTATATGCTTGTTTATTCCATTGTGGTAATTGGATTTACATTCCTTTATACAGCTTTAATTTTTAACCCTAAGCAAATAGCAGATAATCTGAAGCAGAATAATGGTTTTATTCCGGGTGTAAAACCGGGTCAACCCACTGCAGATTATATAGGTTCCATAATGGATCGGATCACTTTGCCGGGTGCTATCCTGCTTGCATTTGTGGGCATTCTTCCGGGTATTGCACAACGCTTTGGTGTAACACAACAATTTTCTACTTTCTTTGGTGGCACTTCCTTGTTG
>JBKJLR010000341.1:0-12731 GCA_046596865.1 Chitinophagaceae bacterium | reverse complement strand
AAAGAAGATTGCTGCCGTTGCCGTTGAACAGGTGCAGGAGCCGCAGTCATTGCACTCATCACAAAAGGATGTTCATGAATAAGAGGAATAGTTTTACCAATTAGTTTCTGAATATCTTTTAACTCAGTTCTTTCTTCTATACTGCAGAAAGAAATAGCAATTCCGGTATTTCCCGCCCGCCCGGTACGACCGATACGGTGTACATAGGTTTCAGGTATATTTGGCATTTCAAAATTGATCACATGGGTCAGTTCATCAATATCAATCCCTCTTGCTGCAATATCTGTAGCCACCAACACACGGAGAGTACCATTTTTAAAATCAGACAAGGCACCCTGCCGGGCATTTTGTGATTTGTTACCATGAATAGCAGCAGCTCTTATATGATGCTGTTGGAGGATCTTTACTACTTTATCAGCGCCATGTTTGGTACGGGTAAAAACCAATGCGGTAACGATCGCTTTATCCTGTAGCAGGTGCAGCAGCAAGGAGGGTTTCTCCATTTTGCCAACATGGTAAAGGCTCTGTTCTATTTTATCAACCGTAGAAGAAGGAGGTGTTACTTCCACTTTGGATGGATTGGTTAATAATACATTTGCCAATTTTTGAATCTCCGGTGGCATAGTGGCCGAAAAGAAAAGTGTTTGTCTTTTTGGTGGTAGCTTGGCGATTATTTTTTTTACATCATGGATAAAACCCATGTCGAGCATACGGTCTGCTTCATCCAATACAAATATTTGCAGTTTGTCTAAGCGGATATAGCCTTGCGTCATTAAATCTAATAAACGACCAGGAGTTGCTACTAATACATCTACTCCTCTTTTCAATGCATTAGTCTGATGAAGTTGAGATACGCCGCCAAAAATAACAGTGTGCCGGATGCCGGTATATTTTCCGTAGGCAGCAAAGCTTTCATCTATTTGTATGGCCAGTTCCCTGGTTGGTGTTAATATTAATACTTTGATGCCGTGTGCCATTGGCTTTTGTTCATGCAGTATCTGCAAAATAGGAATGGCGAATGCGGCAGTTTTGCCTGTGCCTGTTTGGGCACAGCCCAGCAGGTCTTTTCGTTGCAGCACCAGCGGTATGGCCTGTTGCTGAATGGGTGTTGGAATAGTGTAACCTTCTGCGGCTACGGCCTTCAGGATAGGTTCAATAATTTCTAATTTTTTAAAAGCCATTATATGGTTTTATGTTTAATTCGCAGCATTACTGCGGATGGAGCTGGCAAAGACGTTGTAGTTTCTGAATCAGCGAAAGTTTGTTCTGTGTACCACCGGCTTACAACCTGCCGTGCCATTTACGTGGAGTAGGATGCGAAGATAAGGATTTTTTTTTAGTGATAGGAAATGATGTAGCCAGCTGTAGTTCTGCAATGCTCTTCGTTGCATAGTTTATCCCGGGGAATGAGTGAAACACTTCAGCGTTCTGTTCGTTGCTGAGCATTTGCGAATGTCCTTCCACTTTTTTTTAATATCTTTTCTGTCGGATTAATTAATCATTTCAACTGCTTAAAAAAGAGATATGAAACGAAGAGATTTTATCAGCAGCAGTACACTGGCTGTTGCTGGCTTAACGACTGTGCTGGCTGCATCCTGTACTAACAATATTCAAGATAAAAAAGAAGAACCGCTACCTGTCGAACCAAAAGATGATTTTGAACTAAATGAAATCACCATCACCGAACTACAGGATAAAATGAAAACCGGGGAATACAGCTCAGAGAAAGTAACGCAACTATACCTGCAACGGATAGAAGCAATTGATAAAAAAGGACCGGCACTAAATTCAGTGATCGAATTAAACCCGGATGCACTGACCATCGCCAAAGCAATGGATGATGAAAGAAAAGCCGGTAAGATAAGAGGACCCTTACATGGCATACCTGTATTAATTAAAGACAATATTGATACGGCGGATAAGATGATGACCACGGCAGGTTCATTGGCATTAGTTGGACATATAGCAGCGAAGGATGCATTCATTGTAAAAAAATTAAGAGAAGCTGGTGCTGTGCTGTTAGGGAAAACCAATTTAAGTGAGTGGGCAAATTTCCGGTCTACCAAATCATGCTCCGGCTGGAGCAGCCGTGGTGGTCAAACAAAGAATCCTTACATCATTGATCATAACCCCTGCGGGTCAAGTTCCGGTTCCGGTGTTGCCGTTGCTGCTAATCTTTGCACCCTGGCAATCGGTACCGAAACAGATGGCTCTGTTACCTGTCCCGCATCCGTCAATGGAACCGTGGGAATAAAGCCAACTGTTGGTTTATTGAGCCGCTCAGGTATTATTCCTATTTCGCATACCCAGGATACGGCCGGTCCATTGGCAAGAACCGTAAAAGATGCTGCTATTTTATTGGGACTATTAACTGGTATGGACACTGATGATGAAAAAACAAAAGAAAGTGATGGAAAAGTTTCTGCTGATTACACAAAATTTTTAGACATCAATGGCTTGAAGGGAAAAAGGATCGGTATAGAAAAAAAAAAATATGAAAACCAGTTCCTGAACAAGTTGCAACAAAAAGCGGTGGAGCTTATGAAACAACAGGGTGCCGAAGTTATTGAATTGGAATATTTAGATAAATTAAATGCATTGGGTACCGCTGAATTTGAGCTAATGAAATATGAATTCAAGTATGGCCTTAATAAATACCTGTCCGCTGCAGAAGCTCCCATTAAAACACTGACAGACCTCATTGCCTTTAATAAAACCAATGAAGACAAGGTTATGCCAACTTTTAAGCAGGAAACATTGGATGCCAGCAACGAAAAGTCAGGACTAGACAGTAAGGATTATATACAGGCATTGGAAAATAGTCATGGCGGTTCTAAAAAAATTATTAATACCGTACTGCTGGAAAATAAATTAGATGCACTCTGCGGATTGACCATGGGCCCGGCCTGCAGTATTGATACGATATACGGTGATCGCTGGGGAGATGTATTTCTTACCTCACCCGCAGCCATGAGTGGGTACCCGCATATCACAATTCCGGGTGGAGTGGTGTATGATCTGCCAGTGGGACTTTCTTTTTTTAGTGGTGCTTATAAAGAAGGCGAACTTATAAGTATTGCGTATTCCTACGAGCAATCAAGTAAACACAGGGTAGCGCCGGGGTTTAAGAAGGCTTTTTTAATATAGCACTCACCTCAATTATTCCAGTCGTTAGTGTTTTGTGATCTGAAACAAAAAATGTAAAAGAAGTAACGCACCAGGATTCAAAAAAGTTGACAAGAAATCGTTTGGGTTTTAATACTCAAATTTTCTTAACGACGGCACTTTTATCCAGGTAACAATAACGACGATCAGCGTCATACATCCCCCAAAAACGACTGAGGGAGTGACACCCATCAGCCGGGCGGCTATGCCGCTTTCAAATTGCCCCAGTTCATTGCTTGAGTTGATGAACATGGAACCTACACTACTTACACGGCCCCGCATATGGTCCGGAGTTTTTAATTGCATAATGGTTCCCCTTACCACCACACTTATTCCATCCATGATGCCGGCGATCATCAAAGCAACAAAAGAAAGTATAAACCACTTTGATAAAGCAAAAAGAATAATGCAGGCCCCAAAACCAGCAACGGCTATCATTAATTTTTTTCCCTGTGCTTTCTTCATCGGAGAAATAGTAAGCAGTACAATAACAACGATAGCGCCTATATCTGAAGCAGCATTTAGCCAGCCAAAACCTTGCGGCCCTATTTTTAAAATATCTTTTGCATACACCGGCACCATCGCAACAGCACCACCAAAAAGTACCGCAAACATATCTAAGGAAAAGGTGGCCAGTATTTCTTTTGTTTTAAAAACAAACCGTAATCCTTCTTTCATGCTTTCCCATGTTTTCGTTTCTATACCATGCACTATCGGCGGTTTTGGTTTTAAGTGGGTAAGCAAAAAGAAGGCAATTACCAACAATGAACATATGATGATAAGTGTGCCCGTAATTCCCAGTTTCCAGATAAGGAAACCGCCGACGGCATGACCTGTTACCGAAGCGGAAAGCCAGGAGCCTTGTGTCCAGGTAGTAGCATTTTGCAGGTATTGTCGTGGCACCACACTTGCCAGCATAGCAGAAAAAGTGGGTCCTGTAAAGGAACGAACAATACCGGTGAAAAATATAACTGCATAGATAAGGACGGCGATGTTACGGCTGCTTACATGATTACTTGTATAAGAACTGGATAGGAATAAGAGAAGTGCAGCACAAAGGGTGTAGAAAGAAACGGCGGTAAGTAATAGTTTCTTTTTTTCTCTTTTATCAATAATGTGCCCGGCATACAAAGCCATGGAAACGGCAGGAATAACTTCTGATAAACCTACTAAACCAATAGCAAAAGGGTCTCCCGTTAATTCATACACCCACCATGCCACCAGTGTGCTCATCATCCGTAGTGCAGAGATAAAAGTGAACCTGCCCAACATCAGGTTTCTGAATTCGGGAATGCGAACTGCTGCAAAGGGGTCATTGGTGATTTGGGTGACAGGAGGCTTGCTGTCCATAATTGTGGCGTAAAGATAAGCACAGAGAAGACACAGACTGGAAGGATTTACAAGGATTGTATTCCCATATCACAATACTTCAACACGATTAAAATAAGAGAAACTTTCAAAAGGAGTGCGGTAGCTGGTAACCTCAGCAGCAATCGGGAATGGATTATTATGGTAACGTCACATAATGCTGCCCGTCCTCATAATCTTTGTCCAGTGCCTCATGAATTGCTTGTAAATGTTTTTCATTACCCAGAAAATCTGCATTATTGGTATCTACAAACAGGGTTTTAATATTATGTTGCTTAAGATACTGCGTGTATGTTTCCTGTATATTGAATAAATATTCGTCGGGAATATTTTGTTCGTAAGAACGGTTACGTTTTTTTATGTTAGCCTGTAACTTGTTAACTGAAGCATGTAGGTAAATAACGATATCCGGTTTTGTTAACTGCTGGTTGATGATGTCGAACAACCGCTGATATAAACGAAATTCATCGTCCGGCAATGTTACTTTGGCAAACAGGAGGCATTTAGTAAACAGGTAATCAGAAATGGTGAGGTGCTGAAACATATCTTTTTGCTGCAAAAATTCTTTCTGTTGTTTGAAGCGTTCGGCCATAAAGAACAGTTCCAGCGGAAATGCATACTGACC
Organism: Chitinophagaceae bacterium; assembly: GCA_046596865.1. Lineage (GTDB taxonomy): Bacteria > Bacteroidota > Bacteroidia > Chitinophagales > Chitinophagaceae > JJ008. The sequence goes on along the minus strand of JBKJLR010000341.1, from coordinate 7,573 downwards.
CGGATTTTCATAGAATTTTGGTAAGAATGGATTGTCTGCAAATTCTTCTAAAATCAAACGGGCATTATAATGTTTAGATAAAAGATGAGCCAGCGTTGTTTTACCGGCACCAATATTTCCTTCTATGGTAATGAAATTGTAATTCATGTATGATGCATGTCAACAGTCAAAGCTGAATGACAGATTCTTGTTAGATGTCGCAAAATAAATGAATTGATGGTGCCAAGTCTGTCGGAAGAATATATTGTGGATAAATCCGGGTAATCCTTTTATTATTGTCATTCAACTCATGATTTTTTTTACGGCTAACTCATCTTTGCATTCTTCCAATAACTCAGCTATCGTTTTATTAAATACAGGATGAAGTATGCCCGATCCTATCTCTGACAACGGAAGCAGGGCAAACCGCCGGTTTTGCATTTCCGGATGCGGAAGTTTCAGCAATGAATAGTTGTGTGTCTCATTATTGAATAGTAGGATATCAATATCAATAAGCCTGGGGCCGTATTTTTCTTTCCGTATCCTGCCCATCAGTTTTTCTATTTTCAAAATTTTGCGGATAAGAGGCCGTGCTTGTAAGGGAGTATCGATTTCCAATGCCTGGTTGATAAATGCAGGCTGGTCAGTATTTCCCCATGGGGCAGTTTCATACAGCAATGAGGAGGCGATTATATTGCCGCATTGGCCGTTAATATATTCTCTTGCTTTTGCAAGATATTGTTGCCTGTTACCAAGGTTGCTGCCGGTAAGCAGATAAGCCTTATTCATAGATGCTTCAAATATCTTTATTTTAAATAAGCAGTAAGCAAAATTTCATTTTTAAAAGATAGGATTAGGTATCTTATTCTCAAACTCAATACAGTAGCAGCTTTTTACTTTTTTTGCCTTGACGCAAAAAAGTAACAAAAAAAGTCAAGGCTACGAAAAAATGACTAAAAATTACTTCGTAAACCTAAACCCGGCGAACTCGCCGCTATATTTCTATACAGGCAAGATACTGCTGGCTCAAACAACGCCGGCTTCTTAACGGTTTACTATGTAATTTTCTTAACGCCATTTTTTCGAGGCCAGGAGTCCTATCCTTTTGAGAACATTCTACATAATCCTATTAAAAGAATTAAACTCCTTTTTTCGATTTTTCATTTCGGAAAATAGTATTGTCCGTAGTCGAATTCATTAAGGTTGGGAACAAAGTTCGGGGAGGAGGCTTACATTTGCCCACCAGGATGAAACAGCAAAAACAACCTTATAGCCAGTCAAAGGCATTATGGGCTATTACGAGGGCCAGTTTCAAAGCTATATTTGCCAATCCCAGTGCTATTATATTCAGCATTTTATTTCCCATCATTTTTACATTGATCTTCGGAGCTTTTGGAGGCAATGGAGGTGTTAGTTACCGCATTGCTTTAACACCGGGTAGCGATACTACCGAAGGCTTTTATACCGGGCTGAATAAAATACCAGGCGTAAAGATCATTACTTACTCTGATACTGTTTTACGTAATAAAGATCTTAATAAAGGCAGGTTAACCGCCATACTTGATATCCGGAATAAAATGGATTCAGCTGATAAACCTCATTATACTATTGGTATACGATCTACTACTGCCAGTTCCAATACCGTTTATTCATTCAGGGCCGCATTGGACCTGGTCAAGCTGCAACTGGAAAAAATGCTGAATGAAGGTTCTGAGAATTTTGTGGATATAAGTGATCCGGTAGTTGAAAAAGTAAGAAAATACCGTCAGATAGATTTTATACTTCCCGGCCAGTTAGGATTCTCTATTTTATTTTCAACATTGTTTGGTGTGGCGTTTACATTTTTTGGACTAAGAGAACAACTGGTCCTGAAGCGATTTTATGCTTCGCCTGTCAGCAAGCTCAATATTTTACTGGGCATCGGCATGAGCCGGTTATTTTTCCAGCTGCTCAGTGTAGTGGTGTTGATTTTATTTGGGCATTTCGCCATGAACTTTACACTGCAACATGGCATCATAACTTTCCTGGAGATAATATTCATGACCATACTGATGCTGTTCCTGCTGATGGGAGTGGGGGTGATCTTCAGCAGCATTGCAAAAAGTGATACATCTATACCACTGCTGATAAATCTTTTTGGATTTCCGCAGATGATGTTGTCAGGAACATTCTTCCCCATTGAAGTTTTTCCCAAATGGCTGCAGGAGATATGCAGGATTTTACCACTTACCCAGTACAATGATGCCGTCAGGAAAATATCCTTTGAAGGACAAGGAATACTTGATTGCTGGAAAGAAATAGGAATACTGGGTATCTGGATGGTTATAATTTATAGTATCGCAGCAAGAGTTATTAAATGGGAATAATCAAACTTGGATTTATAAGCCTGTTAGTTTTTGCTCTTCTTATTACGGGCATATCATTATTCTTTCCTTCGCATATCCGTATTTCCAAAGCCGTAGATATAACTGCCAGTAAAGATTCGGTAATAAATCAGCTTAGTAATGCAGAGAATTGGAAGAAATGGTTTCCGGGTGGGGACACGGCAGTTTCTGTTATGGCAGAAGGGAAAATTATAGGCATTAGCACTGGCGGCAGTACGGGGTTGGTAATTACCACTGCAAATGACAGTGCTGTGCTGGCTGTTAGTGTCGGCCCCAAATCAAAATCCAGCGAATCCGGCTGGAATATTTTTGATGGCAGCAGACCAAATACTGTAACCGTTCAATGGTACATGGATTTTTATCTACGCTGGTATCCCTGGGAAAAATTTTCCAGTCTCTTATTGGAAAAAAGGTATGGCCCCATGATGGAACAAGGGTTGGATAAATTGAAAAGTATTTTAGAATAGTAACCACAGACATAACATTTTATCCTTCCCCTTTTCCGATGCGGTAATTTGCGGTAGCTTTTTCGGGTTATTGCAATTATTTGCCAGTTTGTGCAACATTTTTTGTTTATAAATTGTCTAAGATGCTTAACTTGGTTTTTTAATTTCTTGGGTAAATAAATAGACCAATTCTAATTTCAGAACTTAAAACTGCTTACAATGAACCAACTTCAACGATTGCTCTGGAAATGCAAGGGCATTTCTTTTGTTCTATTATTACAGCTACTGGTTGTAACTGCAACAGCTCAAATGAAAATTAGTGGTAAAGTATCGGGTGCAGATGGTAAAGGTATTCCTTCTGTATCTGTTCAGATTCGTTCAACAACTATCGGAACTATTACTGATGAGAATGGGAATTATTCTCTATCTGCTGTGTTAAAGCAGGGAACTTTTACTTTGGATTTCACCGGTGTGGGAGTAAAAACTTTTTCCAAATCATTTTCTTATGATGGGAATAGTGCTACACTTTCCTATGATGTTGTTGTGGAAGAAGATATAATGAAAATGGATGAGGTAGTGGTAACAGGTGTATCTGCCGGTACCACCCGAAAACAATTAGGAAGTTATATCAGTACGGTAAAAGCTGATCAGCTTACCAAAGGTGCAACGGGTAATGTGTTGGCTGCTTTACAGGGAAAAACTGCCGGTGCGCAGATCATTCAGAATAGTGGCGATCCCGGTGGTGGAATGTCTGTAAGGTTAAGGGGCATCAGTTCTATATCCAGCTCCAGTGAACCTTTATATATCGTAGATGGAGTAATTGTAAACAACGCAACTACCAGGGTTACCAACACCAGTGGTAACTATGATGGCCAGAATTTTGTTGGCACTATTGGACAAAACAGGTTGGCTGACATTAATCCAGCTGATATCGAAAGAATAGAAGTGCTGAATGGTGCTGCAGCGGCCGCAATATATGGTTCGAGAGCCAATGCAGGGGTAGTACAAATATTTACGAAAAGAGGAAGCGGTGGGGCACCGGTAGTTAGTTTTTCTACCAGTGTATTAATTAATAAGTTGAGAAAAAGTGTGCCGGTTAATCAATCCCCTACAAAGTTTGGCGGGCCAACTGATGGACCGGGTGCACAAACCCAGGATGTCTTAACACCGGCGTTGACGACTACCACCGCAGTTAACCGGTATGATTACAACGATTACATTTTTCGTACGGGCATTGGAACGGATAATACCGTTTCTGTTGCTGGCGGAAAAGACAAAACCAAATATTATACTTCGGCTTCATATTACAAGAATGAAGGTATTATCAAGAATACTGATTACAGAAGATTTAGTTTCAGGATAAACCTGGACCAGGCCATAAGTGATAAAGTAAATTTTAATATCGGGCTGAACTTTATTAATAGTTTAAGTAACGAAAAACCGGATGGCAATTCCTTCTTTTCCCCGCTAAACTCTATCAATATCATCGGGAACTTTCATGACCTGTTTACAAGGGATGCCTTTGGAAATATAAAAGCTATTGGTGAAAGGGGACGGGTAAATCCAGTTTCCGTCATTGAAGACATTAAGCAAAAAGAAGAAACTAACCGGATAATTGCCAGTGCGGGACTAAAAGTTAAACCTTTTAAAGGGTTAACACTTGATTACACCATGGGTATCGACCAGTATGGCCAGAAAGGTCAAACTTTTATTCCTCCTTTTGCTTATAACGTCAGTGATGGTTTTTTTGGCGGCGGTGCAACTTTGGATCCAACAAGAAACGGGTATGCAAGTGCAGGCAATTATAATTTCTTCCAGATCAATAATGAAGTAAACGCAACTTACCAGGCAAAACTTACAAAAGATATAGGATCAACCTCTCAAGTTGGATACTCGGTGCAGTATGAAAAAAACAGCTACACATTATTGCAGGGCCGTGGACTTGCCCCGTTTGTGGAAACAGTAAATGGTGCCAGCACTTTATTGCAGGGGGCTGATGAGAGAAGTGAATTATCGGTATCCGGATATTACTTTCAGCAAAATTTTAATTACAAAAGTTTATTTTATATCACTGGCGCAATAAGAGTGGATGGTTCTTCGGTATTCGGTAAGGATCAAAGAAATCAGAAATATTTTAAAGCCAGTGGCAGTTATGTAATAAGCGAACATGAATTCTGGAAAAACATGTCCATGAATAATATCTGGAATTTTGCCAAGTTAAGAGTAGCATATGGTGAAAGTGGTAATCTGACAGGCATCGGTGCTTATTCAAGATTCAATACATACAGCAGTAACTCATTTATCAACCGGACATCTCTGGTGTCAAGTACCACTTTGGCTAATTCCAATGTAAAGCCGGAAAGACAGCGGGAACTGGAGTTTGGTATTGACCTGGGTTTTTTCAACAGCCGCCTGAGTATTCAGACAAATATTTATACAAAGAAAGTGGACGACCTGCTGATCAATCGTTTCATAGCCCCCACCACTGGCTTTAGTAGTTTGCTGGATAATTTTGGCAGCCTTGAGAACAGGGGTTTTGAATTTGTCGTAACGGGCAAGCCTGTTCAAAACAAAAATTTCAATTGGTCCATTACAGGAATTTATAATCACAACCGGAACAAAGCTGTAAAAATCGGGCAGGCATTGACTTTGTTAAGCACTAACTCGGGAGCACCCGTTTCTATCATCGAAGGACAACCTATTGGTGTTTTCTATGGAGCTTTTTTTGCAGTAGATGCCAGCGGTAATTTAATAAAAAATCCGACAGGATATCCCCAGGGTGAAAGAGGCATACAAACCTCCGCACTGACTTATACAGTGGTAAGAGACCCTGTAACAGGATTGCCTGTAACCACTCCTCCAAATGTTTTGGTACGTAAAATAATCGGCGATCCAAATCCTGACTATACTGCCAGTTTAGTAAACGAGTTTACCTATAAAAAAGCAAGTCTTCGGGTGCAACTGGATGCCGTACAAGGTTTGGAAGTATGGAATGCAGACTGGAGAACCCGGCAGGGAGTGGGTAATGGTAAGGAAGCAGAGAAAGAACAAACAGGTGTTTATCCCCGTGGTTATATTAGTAGTTTTTATGGTTCAGTGGAACAGTGGCGTATTGACGATGGTTCTTTTGTTAAGCTAAGAGAGGTTTCATTAAGCTATGCCTTTGGAAGCTTTAAAAAAGTAAAGGATATTACTCTGACTCTTAGTGGCAGAAATCTTATCAGCTGGGATAATTATAAAGGATATGATCCGGAAGTAAATGGCGGAGGTCAAAGTACTATTTTACGGGGTATTGACTTTGGCTCAGTGCCTATCCCTAAAACATATAGTGTGGGATTATCTGCAAAATTTTAAACCATCTAAAAAACTATTTATGAAAAATAATATTCTAAAAATTGTAATGATAGTTGCTTTTATCAGCACCGCTATTGTTCAATCAGGCTGTAAGAAAAATTTTTCTAATCCCAATGCCGCCACCGATGAGCAAGTATTTAATTCAGTCAAAGGTCTTACCGGTGTTGTGGTCGGGTTACAAAGAGTGTACACATTGGGACGGGCAAGCACCTTATATAACCTGGTTACCATTAATGGTCTTATTACTAATGAACTGAGATCTGTCAATACAGGTAATACAGCAGAGGAGCAATTAGCTGCTGGTGGAACAGCAGTCGACGGGAACCATGCCATGTTAACAACATTCTGGGGCACCTGTAACAAAGTTATTTATGATGCGGATAAAGTAATCGCCAGTGCAAAAACGTTGGCTGATAAAAATTATGCCAGTGGACTGATTGCTTATGCCAGTATTTTTAAAGCATTATCTATTGGTGATATGGCGCAGTTTTGGGAAAAAATCCCGGCAGGTACCGGCATCAATGTTACTTTTATTGACAGGGTAGATGGATTCAAAAAAGCAATAGCAACTATTGATGAAGCCATGGCAACTATTTCAGCTAACCCGATCAGTGCATCCTTTTTATCTGCAATACCACAAACAGTAACTCCTGCAGGCCCTGGTATTGATATTTTAAATACCCTGAATGCATTGAAAGCAAGGTATTCTTTGTTTGCAGGTTTATACACACAGGCATTAACGTCCGCAAACCTTGTTGATATTACTAAGAAATCAACTTTCAATTTTGATGCACTGTCTTTAAATCCATTATTCGAAGTGGCTACATCCACTAATAATGTTGTGCAGCCGAAAGATTCAACACTGGGTTTACTGGTTCCGCTGCAACCAGATTTTGCTGACAAGCGGATCCCATTTTATACTACTATTAATCCCACCATTGCGCCACGATTCAGAATAAATGGTTTTGGTAATGCTGCCGCCACTGCGTTCCCTGTTTATTTGCCGGGAGAAATAACATTAATTAAAGCAGAATGTTTTACAAGAGCTGCTGGTCCTGACCTGGTTAACGGTTTGTTGGAGTTGAATAAAGTGATAACTAAGCAACCCGCCGCTGATCCATTTGGTGTGGGAGCCGGATTACCACCTGCTGTTGGTGTCTTTACTCAACCACAATTACTGGATTCCATATACAAACACCGTTGTATTGAATTATATATGTCGGGATTAAAATTAGAGGACATGCGTCGTTTTGGAAGGCCTGTTGGCGAGAGAAAAAGAAACCTTATGCCTTATCCACTACGGGAAAGAGATAATAATCCAAATACACCGCCGGATCCTCCCTTCTGATTTTAATTTGTTTACTGATTTATAATAGGGTTACTTTTTTAAGTAGCCCTTTTCTTTCTTTT
>JBKJLR010000340.1:0-5387 GCA_046596865.1 Chitinophagaceae bacterium | reverse complement strand
TTCCTGTTTCCACAAATGATATAACACACTCCACTGTTCAATAGTAATATTTAATCCGGCTGCATTGAATTTCTTTTGCAACCTGCGGGCAATAGCAGTGGATGCTTTGCCGGTAATAAAGCTGTAGAGTTCTCCTTTTTTACCGGCAAAGCATCCACTGCTATTGCCCGCAGGCTGCAAAAGAAATTTAATGCAGCTGGATTAAATATCACTATTGAACAGTGGAGTGTGTTATATCATTTGTGGAAACAGGAAGGCATCAGTCAGCAGGAATTATGCAATGCCACCTTTCGTGACAAACCAAGCATTACCCGTTTGGTTGATAACCTGGAGAAAGCAAATCTTGTGAAAAGAGTAGCTTCTGAAAACGACAGGCGGATTAATTTAATATTCCTGACAAAGCAGTCGCAAAACCTACAGGAAGAAACAATGGCATTAGCTGATGAAACATTGAATGAAGCATTGATAAGTGTACCGTCAGATAGGATTGATGTTTGTAAGGAAGTATTGCAGCTGGTGTATGATAATTTGAAATAGAGAATGGTGAAATTAAAGCATATGAATATCAACACTACTGTTTATATCAGCAACAAATTTAAACCTTCAACGTAAAACATTAAACATATACTCATGAGTACGCCGACAGCAACAAAAACAGTATTGAAAGGTGGTGAATGGATGGTAAAAGAATCTTTGCCCTCGGAAACATTTATCCCGGAAGAATTTATTGAAGAGCAGTTGATGATCAGGGATATGTGTAATCAATTTCTAGATGCAGAAATATATCCCAATCTTGACCGCATTGATAACCTGGAACCGGGGTTGATGAAATCGCTGCTGGGAAAAGCCGGAGAACAGGGATTGCTGGCAACTTCCTTTCCTGAAGAATATGGCGGATTGGGAAAAGATTTTGTTACCTCAACGATTGTGAATGAATACCTGGGCGCCGGCCATTCTTTCTCTGTGGCTGTAGCAGCACACACAGGGATCGGTACGTTGCCGATCTTATATTTTGGAACACCGGAACAAAAAGAAAAATTTATTCCAAAACTAATTAGCGGGGAGTGGGCTGGTGCGTATGGATTGACAGAGCCCAACAGTGGAAGTGATGCATTGGGTGCAAAAACAAGTGCAAAGCTTAGTGACGATGGTAAATATTATATATTAAATGGTCAGAAATGCTGGATTACCAATGGCGGGTTCGCACAGGTATACACCGTGTTTGCTAAAGTGGATGGAGATAAATTTACAGGGTTTATAATAGAAAGAGGAACGGAAGGTTTTACACAAGGCCCCGAGGAACATAAGATGGGTATCAAAGGCTCTTCTACAGTGCAATTGTATTTCCAGGATTGTAAAGTGCCGGTCGAAAACCTGCTTGGTGAAATTGGTAAAGGACATAAGATTGCTTTCAACATTTTAAATATTGGCCGGTTAAAATTATGTGCTGCCGCTATCGGAGGTGCAAGAAGAGCATTAACGGATAGTGTGGTTTATGCAAAAACGAGAGAGCAGTTTAAACAGCCTATCGCCAATTTTGGTGCCATCAAACATAAGCTGGCAGAAATGGCCATTAAAGTTTTTGTTGGGGAATCAGCATTATACCGCACGGCAAAATGGGTGGATGATAAAGAACAGGAATTGCTTTCTTCCGGCAAACCAGAAAGCGAAGCCTTATTGGGAGGTGCAGAAGAGTTTGCTATAGAATGCGCTATGTTAAAAGTGTATGGTAGTGAAGTGCTGGATTTTGTAGTAGACGAAGGAGTGCAGATACATGGTGGTAATGGCTTCAGTGCCGAGTATAATATTTCAAGAGCTTACCGTGACAGCCGCATCAATCGTATTTATGAAGGAACGAATGAAATCAACCGTCTTCTTACTTTGGATATGACATTGAAAAGAGCAATGGGTGGCAGACTGGATTTGATGGGGCCATCTATGGCGGTGCAAAAAGAGTTGATGAGCATTCCTGATTTTGGTGCAGAAGATGAATCTGCTTTTGCAAAAGAAAAAAAATTAATTGCGAATTTGAAGAAAGCAATTTTGATGGCATCTGGTGCCGCAGTGCAAAAGCTGATGATGAAATTAGATACTGAACAGGAAGTGCTGATGAATATTGCAGACATGGCTATTGAAACATTTAATGCTGAAAGTGTACTGATGCGGGTAATGAAGATAGTTGACCAAAAGGGAGAAGCGGGTAGTCAGCTTTTCCTGGATATTATGCGGACATACCTTTACGATGCTGCAGACAAAGTAAATAAATCTGGAAAAGATGCGGTGAATGCCTTTGCTGATGGTGATGAGCAGCGGATGATCTTAATGGGCTTAAAAAGATTTACTAAAGCCGAACCCTTCAACAGTAAAGATGCAAGAAGAAGGATCGCTGATAAGATGATAGCAGAAGGAAAATACTGTTTTTAATTCCACTGGTCTTTATCAAAGTCTAACATGGCCGTCCTTAAAGGGATGGCCGTTTTTGTGTCTTTATAAATAACGGATAATTCTTTCCTTGTTATTTTCAATTCTGTAAGTTTTTGTACTCTTTTTCTTTCAAGAATAATTCCGGCACACATCAATATAGATGAAAAGGTGGCTACAAGGAAATAAATAAGAAAGGTATCTGCAACTTGCTGCGTTTTAAACACATAAAGCATAAGGTAAATAATAGTATAGCATCCGTAGGCAAAAAGCAGTGAACCTGCAATGATTGCCTTGCCGGTTGCCTTATGGTGCATGATAGTAATTTTGGTATGGCGGATAAAAAAATGAATACAAAAAATAACGACTATTAACAGTGCGGGCCCCAGCGTAATTGCTAAAGCGTCTGATGTAAAGCCCTTTAATAGCACCACTGTTATTTCAAAACCAATAAGTGAACATATACAAACCCACATTTTTTTTGTAAAAGCCGGTGAAGTGCTGAGATAGGTAAGAAATACTAACATCAGTGGTGCCTCCAGCAGTTTATTGCAGATGCTCCAATAATGAATAGTGTCAGTGTTTGCGTTGATATAGCCTTCTGTCAGGAGGTTATGCGTAAAGACAATTACATAATAGGAGAGTAACGCAGGAAAGGTCCTGTAAGCACCCAGCCGAAAGACAAGGATGAAAAAGATTGGAAGAAGCAGGGCTATTGAAGCTATAAAACCCATTAGAGAATTCCAGGTCATAGTTATTGGTTTTTCAGGGATAAGGATTCGGGATATCACAGCTGGATTAGTGGCGGTGATGTCTGCAATATTAACGGGAGATAGAGATACATAGTGTTTAATTATAATAGTTTATGTGAAGATTCAGTAAAAGTGTGAATGGTCGTTAGTATTAATACGGAGAATGACGATGAGGGTTTTTATGCTATCTTTCTGTTATGATACGATTTCTGCTTTTTTCCTGTTTGTTCATCCATATGTCAGCGTTTGCCCAACCCATTATCCAGGGTAAGCCATTAGTTGGAAGAACAACGGGTTTGTTGCCTTATCTCGAATACGGATTAGGCTCCGATCGGCTTGGCGGAGCCAAATTGACTTACCTGGATACCAATATTGTGGTAAAGGTGATTGATAGCAGCATCGGTACTTATAAAATACAGTTATCAAAAGATCATTTGGCATATTTACCTAAAACAAATTTTAAAAAAGACAGCACAATAAAACTTAAACCTTATTATTTAACCAATAGCTGGATGGTAAACGGTGATTCTGCCTATGATTATGTTATAATAAATCTTGATGAAAAATTGCCTTATAGAAGTATGCAGCAGATTAACCCTTCTAAAATTGTAGTGGATGTTTTTAGTGCTACCAGCAATACTAACTGGATTACACAACGATCCACGGCAAAGGAAATTAAAAACGTTTCTCATGAGCAAATAGAAGATGATGTTTTTCGGATCGTTATTGAACTGAAACATGAACAACATTGGGGGTACAGTATTTATTACAGAGACAAACGTATGGTGATAAAAGTAAAACGACAGCCTGGAGAACTGCGCCTTGACAAAATGAAAATAGCAGTAGATGCCGGGCATGGCGGAGATAATAGCGGCGCCTCAGGAATACGTACCGGAATTTTAGAAAAAAAATACACCTTACTTATAGCTAAACAACTGGAGAATGCATTGGTTGACAAAGAGGCTAAAGTGTTTATGACAAGAACGAAGGATACCGCAATCGGTATGGTGGAAAGAACAGAAATGATAAAAAAAGAAGATCCGGATTTTCTTATCAGCATCCACCTGAATTCATCAGTGAAAGACAGTATAAGGGGAGTAAGTACATATTACCGGCATATTGGCTTCCGGCCACTGACGCAGTATATTCAGGAAAGCATGCTAAAACTTGGATTGAATGATTTTGGAAACATCGGTAGTTTTAATTTCGCCTTAAGCGGTCCCACTGATTATCCAAATTGCCTGGTAGAAGTGGCATTTCTGAGCAATATAGAAGACGAGCAATTGATACTTGACCCTCAGTTTCATAAAGCGGTAGCCACCCAAATTGTGGAAGGAATAAAAGAATGGCTGAAATCCTGCAAAAAAAATAGTGACTAATCTTCTGGTGGAAATGCTTCTCCCCGATGACAGGTCTTGCAGGTTACTGTATGCAGGTATTCTGGTTTTTCACTTTTATCAAAATAGAAATTCGTTTTGTTGATGTGAATGACCATCTTCATCATTTTCCTGGCCTCTTCTTTCATCGGCTCATTGTCTGATGCATAATCCAGGCTATCAGCAATATTTTTCATGGGAACATGACAAAAATTACATTTCACACCCAATGCAATATTATACGTCTGCATAATACTGTCCAGTTTTGAGTCACTGATATCTTTGGGAAGTATTTTCAGGTTCCTGTCTTTTGCCGGAGTAAGCCTGATGGCAGCCATTCCTAACACAACAAAAACCGAAAGGGCGGTGAAAGTTATTATCTTCCTTTTGTGCAACATAATTGTCAGACGGGTTTTTATTTACAAAAGTGGCATTGCCGGGGAGTTTTTACCATACCTCAATCATTCCAGCTTTAGAATGATGAAAATACAAATTAGCCACCGTTTCCGCTATTAGTAAATGACAAGAGGCCATCTTCTCTACATTTGAGGTCTTAAAATTTATACCATGAGTAACCTTGTTAAAGAATTTAATGACTACAGAACCAGGATGAACGATGTCATTCTCCGTAATGACAACCTTGTTATCAAACGCCTTTGGAATCTTGACACCAACACCTATGCTGAAGGCACTCTTGATGTTAAAACGAAAGAACTGCCCTCATACCCGGAGAGCAGCCGAATACTGGGAAGCTCTTTTAGAAAATGCTCAATAATCAATGCTCAATTTTCAATGTTCAGCCTATCTCAAAAGTCTTTTGTAAATTGAAGAGAACTAA
>JBKJLR010000287.1:0-7680 GCA_046596865.1 Chitinophagaceae bacterium | reverse complement strand
AGAAAAGCTTCTTTTCTTTTTTCTGTTCCTTTCAGTGAGATAGATTTGGTAAAAAGAAGATTGTTGTAGGCCTGGCTTGCAAGAGATGGAAAAATACCCGGTTGTTTTTCTTTGGCAATTTTTACAAAGCTGTGAAAATTATCATACCCTTCTTTTAGTTTGGAATTGTAGTAAGTTATAAAAGCTTTTTCTCCGAAAGTAAAGATGATGTCATTTATCCAGCCAGCATTTAAATTAAATAAATCATTGTATGTTATTTTGGCATCTTCCAGTTTTCGGTCCCCCATAGTGAAATAAGCATAATTAGATAATGGTTGAGTTGATTCTCTGAAGTTGCGGTTATTTTTTACCTGTTCTATCAGAGGCTTAAACATTTCAGCATATCGTTGGCTTCCTAAAAATGCTAATTGGGTAGCTTTTATAAAATTTACACTAATATCTGCATATTGACTGTAGCTGTTGTAGTGGGCTTCTGTTTCTTTTATATAAAAAGAAGCTGGTTGCGGTAGCTTCGGGCTTTTACCTCTCTTTATAAGAAATACCGGGTATAGGGAGATTGGAAAGTATTGATTGTTAGGATAAGTTTTATTATGGCAGTTTACCCATATATAATTTACCGAATCACGGCTTTTCCATAGTCTTTCAGCTGTATTATATTCTTTCAGCATTTCTTTCCCATAGGCAGCGGTAGTAAAATGAATACCCGGATAAGGGTCACAGGCAGCATTGTTACCCTTATGCCATAATTCTGAAGAATAATTATTGTTCTGTTCTGCTGCTTTAATATAAGATTGGTAATCACCAATGTTTAAATAGTAAACCACTTTGGCTCCCATAGCTTCGGCTTTATACGAGTTTCGGAACATTTCGCTGCCCGTAAGCGATTGCTGTTCCATTTTTTGAATGTATTCCTCTGCTTTTAAATAGTCACCGGATTTTGAAAGAAAATTGGTGTAAAAAAGGTAGGAGCGATAGGCACTTTTGTCAGTGCTTTCAATTGAAAGTGCTTTTTCATAATTTTCTTTAGCTCTTAAAAAATCTCCTTTTCTTTCAAACGCATACGCTATGTAATAATAACTCTCAAAGGTTTTAAATGAGGTGTTTTTAGAAATAAAATTTAATGCTTTGGTAGCAATTTCCGGGTCTTTATTGCTAAACAGACCCGGGTAGATAATATAGTACCATTGGTTAAAGGGATTATTAGTGGTGTCGGCTGTATTATTGGGCGTAATACCCACCATGGCATTCATAGCCCTGGTGGCTTTTTCGTTGCAAATTTTAGCCAGTGCGGCATCAGGTGCCTGGTTTTCAAAAATGTTTTTTAGTAAATAGTAATTGGAATAGGTTTGCAGGTCTTTTTTTTTTTCCACCATATTATATGCCTCTTTGGAAATTACTAATACTTTTTTCTTATCAGTTGTATTGGTATAAACTTCAGACAGTTTGGTGTCGAAATCTGCCTGGGTCTGTGCAACTACATTCAATTTGGCGAATGCCAAAAAAACAAAGAGGAGAAATATCCGTTTTGGGGAAAAATGCATGGGCATGGACGATCCCTGGTTAATGGTAGCGAAAAGATAGTAAACTTCTTAGAACTTCTAAGTTAGGTTTTGATGAAGTGGGACGAAAAGTAGTGAAGAATGCTTGCTATCAGCAGGCTATTCAAAATCGATCGTTGGTAAGTTACGCTCTATCAATTCTTTTTTATATTTACGCAGCATTTTCTTGTTGCTTTTTGCACCTACACTGCTGGCCATACCGCTCATAGCAATTTTAATAAGATAATTGATCGCTGACCTGTCCCGCTGCCTTATGAAAAATACTTGTCCAATTCGTGATGTATTATTTTTTTTCACTACAAAATTGTTAGCAATAAAAGACATCAGACCTGTAAGAAAACTTTTCTTTTTTTCATCCCCACTTTTTAAAAAACGTACTTTCAAATCATGATAGTACATTTTCATTTCACCGAGAGAAAGATATTCCCTGCCTACGGCTCTCATAGTGAGTGTGTCTAAAAAGCCAGATTCTAATTTTACAGAAGCCAATGGTACCAGTGCTGTATTAAAAGCGGTAAGATCCGCAGGTTTCATCCTGAAGGTCATTAAGAAGCCGCCCAAAGAGTCCGTGTAGGATTCTTTTACCCTTACATTCATCCAGGCAGTATCCATCACATACCCGGTTGCCCGGATACTTAAACTATCGGTTGGTGAAATATTATAATTTTTTGCATTGAGAATCCTTATTGACATCCTTGTTACCGGTATAGTGCCTGGCTCTTTTGTTTTTTCTCCGGTTTCTGTATATTCAACAGTGGCATTATTAAACATGAGGCTATCAATGGACAATAGTTGAGGAATTCTTTTTATCAGGTTAACGGGCAAAGGCTTAACGATACCGGGATTGAAAGGCAGCCTTTTATCTTTGTAATCAGTAAATACAAAATTGTCAATCGTTGCAGTAGCAATTTTTAATTTGTTTTCCTTCACTAAACGATCAATATCAACCGGGCCGATCCGGATAGCCCCGGTTTTGAATTTCATATAATCTTTTTGAAAAACTTGTTGTGCCAGAAATGAATCGAGGCCCAATGAGGGAGAGAAAGAAAATGAGTCAAGAGTAAACGTATTATTTTGGCGGTTTAAATTGGCATTGTACCATAGCAAATTTTTGCTGACATCAGAAAAGCTGCCGGTTAAATGATTTATTTGAAAAGCCGAATTGGCAGCCGCCATTTTTTGAAGACTAGTAATATTGGAAGAACTAATGTTTAAGTTATTCACGGAGCCGCTGTTCATTACCAGGTTGCCTTTTGATTTGCCTATGCTGTCAAGCTTAAAATCCCGGGCATCAAAAACCGACACAAAAGCTTTCCATTCAGGCGTCTCATTGGGTTTTTGTTCTATACTGATATCTTTTAATTGTGCAGCTACTTTTCCCTCGCCGGTAGTAAACGTTTTTCCTTTTGGATTGGTGAATATGAAATCTGTCAGGTAAAATTTCAGATTGCTGAGCGAGGTGACGGAAGGGCTTGTTTGCAGACCATTAACAAGCAGGAAGTTTGCTTTGTTTTGTTCGCCATTCCAGTTAAGAGAAAGAGTACCGCTATCACTTACCTGGGTAAAATTGATTTTGGGCTGGGTTAACCTCAATTCGTTTAGCACTATTTTAGGGGCGCCGGTTTTTTTCCCACTATCAGGGGCATTTTTTTTCGTTAGTTGAAGATTGATAACTGGTTTCAACAGTCCCACACCATCCAAACTAATATCGCCATTTAATAATGGTGTTATGTGAGGCGTTATTGTCAGAGATGGAATAGCAATATCTGCAGTCATATTTCCATTTCTGGCTTTATAAATGATTTGCCGGAAAGATGAACTTTTGTTATCAGTGATCTCATAATCTGCAATGGATAAATTCAGGTTATTATCTTTTACTTTCAGTTGTTTGCCGTTAACGTATAACCCGTCTAATTTTATATTACTTTTTCCCTTCTTTATCAGTTGGTTGAAGGAAATGCTGTTGAGTTTTGTGGAGACAGCTTTGCCACTAAACATTCCGCTAATGGAAGTATTGGAGCCCTGTACATCATTTAATTCAATGGAAGATTTCCCGGATCCTTTTGTTCCATTATCTGCATTTATTTTTATATCAGCTTTTTGCCATTTTACACCTTCCGCATAAATATTTCCTGATACTTCATCCACCTGCATTTTTTGCACATTTACGTCCTGCAATGCAATAGTCATACTTTTTTTCCTTGTACTGACCTTAATACTACCCGCAACAAATTGTCCGCTTTGTCCTATGTAGAAAATATTATTCAGTTCCATATCCAGCGTTGGGGTATGAATAGTTCCCTTGAAAAATTTTAACTCTGTTACAGAATTTTTTATACCCAGCAATTTTTTTGACTCCAGCAATGAATGACTTTTAATGGAAGTTGTTGCATTCTCTAATTGCACCCGCAGGTTATTTTTTAATTTCAGATCTATGGTGCCATTTACAATATCAAGCTGCTGGAGATCCATGTAATCATTTATTGCTCCCAAAGATTGAAACATGGTTTTCTTCTCCTTCCCCTTATTTTGTTTTGCTGAGGCTGTATAACTGATATACGGGTTATACATAGTGGCCTGTTCGGCTCTTAGTTTTCTTTCGAATACAAGATCATCCCAGGAGAGTCCACGCAATTTAAACTGGGGTATGCTGAAAGTGTTCAGGATTTTTCCATCATCAAGTTTATTGAAAAGAAAATTGCTGAGAGTGATACGGTCATCTTTAAACATTATACTGTCAAACTGTACGCTATAGGTGCTGTCTTTAATAAAATTTTCATAATTGCGGATAGCCATGGCAAAGCTTTTTACTTTCAATGGCTTTTGTGCCTCCTGGTCAATACTTAATCCCTGCATTTCGAAATTATTATTGCTGAAGGTAAAAGTGCTTGGCTTACCCTCTTTTGTAGTAATGATATTAAAATCAGCATTACTTACAACAACATAACCGAGTAGCAGGTCGCCGGTTAGTTGTTTAATTATGTTTTCCAGTTTTGGTGGCGGTTTCTTATTGTCTTTCTTCCTCTTATCAGCTGGCACATAAAGATTGAATTTCGGATTGACACAGTATACCGAATCTGCTTTAATTACTTCTGACCTGTACAGGGTATCAAAATCAATATTGGTAAGCCGCAAAGCATCAAAGAAAACATTAAAGGCAGATTCAGAAGTGTCAGTTCTTGTAGCAGCAATGGTGCAACTGTCGAATTCAACGATTCTTTTTTTAAGATTTATTCTAAACTTGCTGAAACTGAGCCGGTGCCTTCCGTCCGGAAAAATAATATTCTGGTTACTGCTTCGGAGTACTACATTGTCACTGAACAAAATTTTCTCTTTACCGGTTAGCTTGCCAGTGTCCACTTGCAGGTTGTCAATATGAAAATGAATATTATTAATTTGAAGGGGTAATTGATCTGGCTGTACTTTATTGATCAGGACGAATTGGCCATCCTCAATTTCAAAACGGTTCACCTGTAATACTTGTAAAGCATTCTGTATAGAGTTATAGACTTTCCCCATTTCATAGGGTATCGAAATATCTTTTTGATTCTTTTTTACGGTGTCTTTAGTATCCCTGAATGTTGTGACCTGTATGGTTGGCGATTGAAAATATAGTGAATCAATCAATAGCTTTTTTTTGAGAATAAGCGGAAGCAAGGCTTTTAGGTCCAGCCGGATTTCTTTTACCAAAAACTTATACGCTGATGCAGCTGTAGCAGTATCAGTAGTCAGGAATACAGCATCTTTAATAGTCATCCGGGAACTAAAATAGTTGTAACTGAGTTTGTTTATTTTGAGATGTAGCTGTCCATTTGATTTTCTATCAACTGTTTCTTCCACTAATTGTTTAGCATGATTGATAAACCAAAAGTGAAAGGCAACAAAAAGAATAGCCAAGCCACCGAGAAGATATCCGGTAACGACAAGAATTCTTTTTCCAAGGCGTTTTGTTATCAAATGAAGGAGTAAATTAAGATGTGAAATTACTGAAATTCAGTCGCCTATAAGCTCTCAACTTCATTTGGGAAAGGAAAACCCCATTATGGTATATGGAATAATCTGTTTGAGTAATTTTTTTCCGGTTAGCTTACATTTGAACCCGGTGAAACAGTATTTTCCGGTACAAGTAAATGTAATTTGCCATCACTATCTTCTGCGGTTAATATCATTCCCTGGCTTTCGATACCTTTCATTTTCCTTGGTGCGAGGTTGGTGACCACGATAACTTGTTTGCCTATCATTTCTTCAGGAGTATAATGCAGGGCTATTCCGGAAACAATAATTCTCTTTTCTGTTCCTAATTCAACCTCTAATTTCAATAGCTTGTCGGCTTTTGCTACTTTTTCACAAGCCACCACGGTTCCGGCCTTTAACTCAAGCTTCGCAAAATCATCATATACAATTTCGGGTTTATTCATATCATTTACCTTTTTGGGTTCGGCAGCAGTCTGTTTGACTAATCCTGATTTTAATTTTTCTATTTGTTCAGCAATCTCTATATCCTCTATTTTTCTGAATAATAATTCTGGTTCTCTCAAACTATAACCCACACTCAATAGTTTTATACTTCCGGCATTTTTCCAGTCCAGTATTTTGTCCACCACTTTCATCATGTACAGCATTTTTTTTGCCGTGTTGGGTAAAAATGGATTTATCAGCAGTGCAAGGTTAGCGGTGAGTTGTAAACAGATATGCAAACAATTATCAATCTTTTTTTGTGCATCCGCAACTCCCTCTCCACCTGTAGAGAGGTTAGGGGTAAGTTTTTTAGCAACGATCCAGGGTTCTTTTTTCTGCATATATTGATTCCCTTTACGGGACAAGTCCATCACTTCATATAATGCATCCCTGAATTTATATTGCTCCAGCAGCGCTTCAACTTTTATTTTGCAAGCAGCAATGTCAGTGATCAGTTGTTTATCTATATCGTCAATCAGGTCATTATGAAATACTGGTACTTTCCCCTTGCATAGTTTATGCATCAATACAAAAGCCCGGTTTACAAAATTGCCAAATATGGACACCAGTTCGCTGTTCACTGCATCCTGGAATCCTTTCCATGTAAATTCACTGTCCTTAGTTTCTGGCGCAATCTGCGTTAAGTAGTACCGCAACATATCCACACATTGCCCGCCGCCATTTTCTTTCTTTACAAAATCATTGATATAATCCCTCATCTCCAATTTCCAGTTGCGGCTGGTGCTCATCTTATCACCCTCGAGATTTAAAAACTCATTGGCTGGAACATTTTCAGGTAAAATATTTCCATGCAACTTCAGCATAATGGGGAAGATGATGCAATGGAAAACGATATTATCTTTTCCAACAAAATGAATCAGCCTGGTGTCTTTGTCTTCCCAATAAGGTTTCCAGTCTTTTTTATTGTCAATGGCCCATTGCTTAGTGGCGCTGATATAACCTATGGGTGCATCAAACCAGACATAAAGAACTTTTCCAAACGCATCGGTCAAGGGAACTTTTACTCCCCAATCCAGATCTCTTGTTACAGCTCTCGATTGTAACCCACCCTCTATCCAACCCTTGCATTGTCCAATAACTGTTGCCCGCCAATCCTCTTTATGTTGTTTTAATATCCATTCACGAAGAAAATCTTCATGCTTGCCTAAGGGTAGGTACCAATGTGTAGTTTTTTTCTTAACCGGGGTTTCACCACTTAATGTACTTACGGGGTTAATTAATTCGTCAGGGCTTAAAGTAGTACCGCAGGTTTCGCATTGATCACCAAAAGCTCTGTCGCTGCCACAGTTCGGACAGGTGCCTTTGATATACCTGTCTGCCAAAAAAGTTTTAGTCGCTTCATCAAAAAACTGCTCCGTTTCTTTTATTTCAAGTTCACCTGCATTATTCAGGGTGGTAAAAAATTCCTGTGCTGTTTCGTGGTGGAGCGGAGAACTGGTGCGGTGATAGATATCGAAGGAGATGTGAAGGTCAGCAAAATCTTCCTTTATTGCGTTGTGATATTTATCAATGATAGCTTGCGGTGTTGTACCTTCTTTAATTGCCTGAATAGGTATAGCAGTACCATGTTCATCACTGCCACATATAAACACCACATCTCTTTTTTGTGCCCGCAGGTAGCGGACATATATATCCGCAGGAA
>JBKJLR010000271.1:0-17893 GCA_046596865.1 Chitinophagaceae bacterium | reverse complement strand
TGATGGTTTTCCAGACAATATATATCAGCAACCCATAAAAAGTGACACTCATCAGTGCATGACCACTTGGAAAGCTAAGTCCATGGGCTTTCCTGAGCAAGGGTAGATCGGGGCGGTGACGTCCGAAAATATTTTTTAACAAAAACATCAGGGCAAGACTGCTGATTGCAATTACCGGTATTTTTATAGAATACCACCTATGCCTTCTAATGAACAAAAAATAGACGATAAGAAGAATATTAGCAGGTATCAAAAAAAGATGTGTGCCGAGAAAAGTGAAGAACAGCATAATACTATTATTCCTTTTACTGACAAGTGATTGCAAAAAATCAAATACTTTGTAATCGAATTTTTCATCCTTCAGAATGAATATATGGCGGGTAATTAAAATAAAAGCAACGAGGGAAAAAATAAATATTGCCGTAATAATGATCACTTCTATGGTAAGCAAGGCCAGCTGCGCCTTGGTCTTTTTGACTTTATCAAAGATTTGCCGGATCATACCTTTTTCTAAAAATTATTTTAATTAAAATTTTTCAGCGTTCGCTGTTTCGCACTTAAAAAAAATTTATCATTTTTTATAAATGAACTTTAAAATCGTAGCTGTACCTTCTCCACCTTCATTGGAAATATACAAATCTCCGTTGGGTGCAAAGGTCAATCCTTCCGGCTGGTTATAAAGTACCGGATCAAGCCGGAAAACCTCTTCTACTTTACCTTTTTTATCTGCAATCACCAGCAACTTACCTACAGAAGCTACTATATATAATTTACCGTTGAGTGGGTGAATCCCTGCTGCAGAAGGCTTAAACTCTGCTTTTTCATCGTTCAGTATTTTTCTTATATCAGCTATGTTGATAATATAGGCAGGGTCGGGAGAAAAGGTATTAGTGGCGAGGTCAAACCGGTAAGCGGCCCGTATTTCATCTTTTTCATGATCACATTGCTTGCAAAGTAAAATCAGTGACCGGCTGGCAGCATCCAGGTACATGGTTTCAAATTCGTTCTCTTTTCCTTCCATTATAAAATCCTTTGTGCTGAAAGTGCTGTCTTTTATTTCTACTTGTGTAACGCCGCCGGAACTTATTAGAATGTAAACAGCCGAATCGGTATAAACTATATCTTCATAGTCTGCCTTACCGCCAAACTTTTCCTTTCCAACGTTATCATTTTTATTTTTAAAATCAATAGTGAAAATGTCTCCTTTCTCGTCACTTTCCGTCAGTATAATATTTTTGCCCGGAATATACGCCATACCTGAAATTTCTTTCAGGTGTTTGCCCAATTCCATCTTTTCGTCAGGACTTGAAAAATTGTAACCCCCTTTACTAACCTGTACTTTTTCACTGTCACTAATTGCGATATAAACAAACTTTATAAGGGTAGACTTTGTATTTATCCCTTCATTAGAAATATACATGTCGCCATTACTCTTAAAGGTTATACCTTCTGGCTGGGGAAAAAGTTTCTTTGAAAGCTTATATACGGATTCTACTTTTCCATTAAGGTCAGTAATCACTAATTGGCTACTGGCTGAAGAAATGATAAATATTTTCTTCAGAACAGGATGGATAGCTGCCGCAGAGGGCTGTAGCTTTGATTCTTTAGAAGGTGAAAGTTCCGCCACTTTTGCGGCATCGATCGTAAACAACGGTTTATTATCAAAGCCAATAGAATCAGGGTAAAAGGCATAGGCACTTACAGATTTAGCATCATCAGATTTACAATTTTTGCATATAAGAACCAATGCATTACGGGAAGTGTCGCTGAACATTGTTTCAAAATCATTTTTTCCCGAAAGACTTATTGTGCCGGCTTCCAGCCCAAATATTTTTCCCGTGCTATCCTTAATAAATTTAGTAATCATTCCGTCGCTCCGTAGAATGTAAGGTATCCCGTTCAGGACCGCCACATCTTCATAATCACCTTTATCACCAAAAACATATTCAGCACTGATCAGCTTAGTTTCCTTATCCAGGAAAAAAAGTTTTCCGGATTCATCGTTTATTGCCATAAACACATTACTCTTGGAATCCCAGGTTATGCCAGATATTTCTCTCAGTTTCAGGTCCAGTTTATCTGTAAAAGGAGTAGAAAAATTATAATGGCGTGGGGATTTTAATACCCGCATTTTTTGCCTGCAAGACACAGTGGTGGCAATGGACAGCAGGAGAAGTGCTGAAAATCTTATCCCAAAATTTAAAAATCTCATTATTCTTATTTTGTTTAAATTTATCAAAAGTTATCTTTATAGCATGACGGAAAATCAATTATCTCATTTACAGGATGCCCAGGCATTTGTAACTGACCTTTTATCGAACAAACTTAGTAAAAGTATCAGGTTTCATTCACTTCTGCACACCCAGGAAGTGGTGGCTGCCTGCGAAAAGCTGGCCGACTACCACCAGCTATCCGATGATGACCGTTTTCCCTTGCTATTGGCCGCCTGGTTTCATGATACCGGCTACAC
Organism: Chitinophagaceae bacterium; assembly: GCA_046596865.1. GTDB lineage: Bacteria > Bacteroidota > Bacteroidia > Chitinophagales > Chitinophagaceae > JJ008. The sequence goes on along the minus strand of JBKJLR010000271.1, from coordinate 15,423 downwards.
TGCCGGCCAGGCTAAAGACCATGAAACTATAAGTGTGCAACTGGTTACTGAATTTCTAACAAACCATTCTGCCAGCGAAGAACTTAAAAATAAAGTGATTGGCTGCATAAATGCCACCAGAATCCCACAAAGTCCTGTCACTACTATTGAGCGATTAATCTGTGATGCTGATCTATTTCATCTCGGAACTGATGGTTTTAAAGAAAAAAATAGTTTGCTCAGGGAAGAATACAAAGAATTTAGCGGAAAAGAGATCTCAAAAAAAGACTGGCGAAAAGTTAACATTCGGTTCCTGGAAGGGCATACATACCAAACACAGTATGGTATAGAAAAATTACAGCCAGTAAAAGAAATACACCTGGCGGAATTAAAACTAAGAGACAAAAATACTGAGGAAATGAAACCTGAAAAAAAAGAAAAAGATAAGGATAAGCAAAAAGAAAAAGTAAAGGATAAAATAGCGGTGGTTGCCAAAGAAGCTATCGAAGCTAAAAAAAAGAAAGATAAAGAAAGCCAATCGGAAAGGGGGATGGCCACTGTCTTTCGTATTATGGCCAATAATCATTCAGCGCTGAGCCAGATGGCAGACTCTAAAGCCAATATTCTTATCTCGGTTAACGCTATCATTCTTTCCATCATGATCACCAGTTTGTTTGAAAAATTACAGACAGATACAAACCTTCAGATACCTGTTGCTGTTATTGTTGCGGTTTGTGTATCCTCCATCGTTTTTAGTATACTTGCTACAAGGCCGAACGTATCCGGTGGCACTTTTACCCGGGAGGATATTGCAGCGAAAAGAACCAACCTGCTGTTCTTTGGTAACTTTCACAATATGAGCCTTGATGATTATAATTGGGGAATGACCGAGATGCTGAACGACAAATATTACATGAACAACAGCATGATCAAGGATAATTATTTCCTGGGTGTGGTATTGGCAAAAAAATATAAGTTTCTGCGTATTGCTTATAACATCTTCATGTACGGACTGATAGTAGCGATGCTTGCCTTTGTGCTTGCATTCCTGCTACCGGAAGCCACTGAAATATACTCGGCCGGGTAAAGGTGTAAAAAATGTTCTCTGTTAGTTTTTAGAAACAAGAACTAATGTAAGAGTAAATAAGGGAGTTTTAAAAATTCTCTTTTATTGTATTTACCCTTGCCTCATGATGCTTTACGCCTGGAAGACAGGCTAGCCTTTAACTGCTCCATCAGGTCTTTCGTTTTAGAATGTATCACTTTCATAGGGGTAAATGGAACAGACTTCCCTTTTGATTTCGCTTTTATTATTTTTAATAATTTATCCGTGTAATCATCCTTGTATTTTTTTATATCAAATGGCTTAGTCAATTGACCGATAAGGCTAACAGCCATCTTTAGTTCTGAAGGTTTGCTTTTTGCTGCAGGCAGGTTCAACTCTTTTGGGGAACGGATCTCCTGGGCAAATCGTATCCGATTTAGCACCAGCGCATTGTTTTGTGTTTTGATGATGCAGACATGCTCCCGGTTATGCATTACAAATAATCCCACTCCGGCTTTACCTGTCTTTTGTAAAGCTTCTCTCAATAAACCATAAGCCCTAACGCCTGTTTTTTCCGGTTCCAGGAAGTAAGGGGCTTCAAAATAAGTACTGTCAATTTCTTTTTCATTCACAAACTGAGTGATCTCAATGTGTTTTGTTTTTTCGGGACTGGCTTTTTCAAAGTCAGCTTTATCCAGTACCACATATTTTTCATTCACCAGGTATCCCCGGACGATATTTTCCCAGGCTACTTCTTTTCCTGTATTTTCATTGACTCTTTTAAATTTGATATTAGAGAGATCTTTCTTATCTAACATATCCAGATCCAGGGAACTATCCTCTACAGCACTGAACATTTTAATGGGAATATTCACCAAACCAAATCCTACTGAACCTGTCCATATTGCTTTCATGTAACTTGTTTTTTAAAATTCCAATAAAAAAATGTCGAAGGGAGAAATTTGTCTACAGTGTTGGTTCGGGAAGTTCACTAAATAATATTTGTTCATCCCGATCCTCCACTTTAATAGCCTTGATAAATTCATCGTACTTATCGTCATGATTAGAGTAAGCTCCGTATGCATCCATACTATACCCAATTAGCCCGTCATTTGCTTCAATCAGGTAAAGGATGGAAGAATCGTCAGGGTTAGAGTCACCTTCAAAACGATAGGTTTTAATGATCGTCAGATCAGCGGCGTCATAATATTTATCCTTCCCTGCGGTAAACCCGTCGGTTAACATCTGAAATTCATTATCCTGCTTTCTTACCCTGAGTTTTTCCAATATGGCCGTTAAGGTTGTCATTTCATTAATTCTCTCTTTCATAATAAAGTTTTTATGGCTGATGATCAAGCCGATTTATATTTCAGGGAAAAAAATATAATAAGAGCATTTAAAATAATTGAAAAGCAATTAGAAAGAATGATTATCCAGTCCTTTTGTAATATTCCATAATAAATCCACAGACCCAATCCCATAAAAAGGATTAAAAGCATGGAAACGGAAATGTTTTCTGCTTTTTTCTCTTTAAGCAATTTAATTAATTGGGGCAATAGAGATATAGATGAAAATATACTTGCACTTATTCCAATGATCGTATTGATTGTTATTGACAAAGTAACGTATTGTAAATAAATCCCCTTCCCTATTGCCCCAATTATTAAGCTGGTACTTTTCTTTCTATTTCACGGTGCCAAAATCTGTGCTGAGCTATCGCCTTTATAAAATCTACCGCATTCCCATTATCAATAACTCCGTCAGATAATGATGATTTCTTTTGTGATCCCTTTTTGCCGGCGCTGTGATTGGCAGGCAATAACTTAATACCATCACTATCGCAGCCCAATGCTTTACAATGCTTATAAGCTTCCATGATAAAATGGATGGCATCTGACTCCTCCCCTAATTTCTCAATTGATTTTTTTCCCCCTGGTATAAACACAGCATCAAACAGCACACTGCATGCCGTAAGGAAATTTTGATCAACCGGAATTGATTTGTTACTATCAGCGGTAATATTGCCCAGCTTGGGCGCAATTATTTTCACCATTGCACCTGCTGACTCGAGGGCCTTCTTCATTGCATTCAGTGACTTCTCATTTACACCATCAGCTGCAAGAAAAGCAATTTGCCTGGTTTTAATGGTGTTCTTAATAGTATTAGCCATACTCAATGCCGCTGACTTATCCAGTGAAGAAGTCATCTTCACAGGCTGAAATTTCTTACTATCACCATCTGCCGGCACACTATGGTTCATAGGAAGTTCAGGACCTTTAGGAGCCGGTATGCCCACTTTATCCGCTACTTTAGCAGCAAGTGTTTTATCAACCTGGGTTAGGAGGCCCACCATTCTTGTTCTTATTGCTATCGTTTCCACTTTTCCTAATTCAAAACTGAGAGCATCAATAATGTGATTCTTTTCAGGCTCCGTCTGGCTATTGTAAAATAGGGTGGCCTGGCTAAAATGATCAAAAAAACTTTTGCTTCTTGCCCGGATCTTTCTGGCATCTATTTTTTCTGCGTAGGAAGTAAACCCACCTTCCGCAGCCTTAGCCTGGAATGGGCATCCGCCTCCCAGTGTATTAGGCTCATAACTTACTTTTCCTTTATTGATCGTCTGACGCATGTGTGCATCACGTTGATTGTTGTATACGGGTGCAACAGATCTGTTGATAGGTATTTCATGAAAATTCGGACTGCCTAACCTGGAGAGTTGGGTATCCGTATATGAAAATAATCTTCCCTGGAGAAGAGGATCATTTGAGAAATCAATACCAGGAACCAAATGACCCGGATGAAAGGCGACCTGCTCAGTTTCTGCAAAAAAATTGTCAGGGTTTCTATTAAGTGTCATCTTACCGATTATCCGTACCGGTACTAATTCTTCAGGTACTAATTTAGTAGGATCAAGCAAATCGAATTCAAATTTATGTTCATCTTTTTCAGAAATTACCTGGATGCCTAATTCCCATTCAGGAAAAGCTCCGTTCTCAATGGCCTCCCATAAATCCCGGCGGTGAAAATCTGCATCCTTACCAGAAATTCGTTGTGCTTCATCCCAGGCAACACTATGAACACCCAATAAAGGTTTCCAATGAAACTTTACAAAAACGGATTGTCCATTTTCATTAATAAGCCTGAAAGTGTGGACACCAAATCCTTCCATCATCCTGTAGCTTCTGGGAATGCCCCTGTCACTCATAGCCCACATGATCATGTGCATACTTTCCGGCATTAACGATATAAAATCCCAGAATGTATCATGAGCGGACCCTGCCTGTGGCATTTCGTTATGCGGCTCGGGTTTTACAGCATGTACCAGGTCGGGAAATTTTATGGCATCCTGGATAAAAAATACCGGCATATTATTTCCTACCAGATCATAATTACCTTCTTCTGTATAAAATTTAACGGCAAATCCTCTTGGATCCCTGGCAAGATCCGTGGATCCACGGGAACCAGCCACTGTACTAAAGCGGACAAATACCGGTGTCCTTTTTCCAGGTGTTTGCAAAAAACCGGCCTTAGTATATTCTTTAAGTGAATCATACACTTCAAAGAACCCATGTGCTCCTGCACCTCTTGCATGAACTATTCTTTCGGGTATCCTTTCATGATCAAAGTGGGTAATTTTTTCTCTTAAAATAAAATCCTCTAATAAGGTAGCACCTCTTTCACCGGCCTTTAAGGAATTTTGATTATCATTTATTTTAAGTCCCTGGTTAGTTGTTAAATACTGGTCCGTTGCATCTGTAGTATTAATGGATAAATCTGCTAGTTTATTATCAATTTCAGTCGTTTTTTTATTTCTCTTTGCCATGTTGTTGGTTTTAGTAGTAAAACTAAACAGCAGTCAGAGAACTGCTGTTTAGTTTATTTGGAAATAACAAGTTCTCAGGCTTATGCCACTACTCCTTCTTCCATCATGATTACAACAGCAGTTACTTCTGTTAATTTATCATCTGCACCTTTTTCTTCGCCCAATGTTTTAAGTAATAAACGGGCTGCTTCATGATGTCCCAATTTTTCTGCAAAAGCTCTGAGGGTACCATAGGTAGCAATTTCGTAATGCTCTACTTTCTGTCCCGCCGCTATAATCCCTGCATCCCGCATTCCCCCTGCTTCACACTCTTCCATTATTTCTTCTGCTTCCTTCATAAGCCCTTCCATGGCGGCACATTTTTTTGCTGCTACCTTTTCGTCAATAGAAGCAAATACTTCTTCTAATCTTGTTACTTGCCCTTTAGTTTCTTCAAGGTGTCCGGTTAAAGCAACTACCAGTTCTTCAGCAGAAGCATTTTTAATCATTTTAGGTATGGCTTTAGTCAAAGCCTTTTCTGCCCAGTAAATATCTTTTAACCCATCTACAAATAGTTTATGAAGCTGTTCGTGGGTAACAGGAGTATTTTTTTTAGTGGCTGATTTCTTGCCATTTTTTTGATTGTCTGTGTTTGTTGATTTTGCAGAATTTTTCATTGTAATTTGTTTAGTTTTTATTTGATTTTAATTTTTGAATCCAGTTTTAAATTTCAATAAGGGGCTTTTCTTCAGACTCCATTATGGGTAACAGCCTTATCATCTACATCTTCATCATCGTTTATCTTGTCCTGTTCCTCCGCATCTTTTTTGGAATCACCGTTGCTGCCTGAGCTTTGTTGATCCTGGTTATTTTTTTCTTTATCAACTTTTGAATAACCTGAAGTTGTGCTGTTATTACCGGTGCCTTGTTCAAATGCTTTTTTCCCTTGCCGGGCCTGCTTTTCGTTATCCCTTAAATCAGCCTGATTATTATCTGTATTTTCTGTATGTGTATTTCCCATGATATTTAATTTTAATGATTAGGAAATTATTTGATTTCAGGGGTTAAAGAACTGTGCCAGTTATTTCTCGCCTCCCTCATTAAAAAAAAATTATAGACGTAGAAAAAAAAACACAGAATGGGAAAGATGATGCCCATGGAGATTCTACTTAATCTTACTACCTTATTAAATTTCAAATGGGTGTTTTGAGAAAAGACGAAACTAATGCTTCCTACTGTTTAAATAATTGGTGCAGGTAGTTTGAGTGATGCCGTAAAACCAGGTAAAGAGCCGTCCCTTAGTTTTATCATATAAGTTTCGCCGTTGCCATGCCTTTAGAAAAATATCTTGAAGCATTACTTCTGCTATTGCGTGGTCACCTATACTTTTTATGATCACGCCAAATAATGCAGGCGAAAACTTATCATATAGTTGGGAGAAATTTTCCGGGTTATCGCTGTGGAGATCTAACATCATATTGTCTTCCGCATTCCTATTTTCCACTTTCATTATCACATAAATACAATTCCCGTGCCTCCTCTATAAAAAGATATTCTTACTTAATGGGGAAAGAAGCAGACTCTCAGTTTGAAAACTATTTGAGTTCCCAAGTGTATAGGGTCTTGTTATGAAGAAGTTTTAGCCTGTTCTGAAGCAGGAAGGAAAAATCTCAAAACTATGAGAGCCAGCCATTAACAGGTCTGTGACATTTGTTGTTATTGTGGAATGACAAACTCCGTAGGGAGTGACAAGTCTCAGAAAATTTTATTTATTAAAACTGAGACGCTAACAAAAAAAATGGCCGGTTAATGATAAATAGTTTTATCATTAATTTCAGATAATAAAAAATTAGCTACTACCGGAGCCAGGATGTGTTGTAAAAACGCAATGGCCTTACACTTTTACCTTATTGAACTCTTCGTAATGCCTGATTTTATTATAAAGTGTTTTCCTATCAATCTTAAGTACCTCCGCCGCTTTTGTTTTATTGAACTTTACCTGTTTCAGCACATTCATGATCGTTTCATATTCTGCCTGCGAAGCCGCATCTTTAAGATCGGTAATTACTTGTTTTGGCACACCATTCATTGTGTGCTCACTCATGGACGACTCCTTTATTTTATCCGGGTTGCCAATTATTTCCCAGGGTAATACATTGGCTGTAATTTTTCCAGAAGGTGATAACAGACCGGCTCTTCTTATTACATTTCTAAATTCCCGTAAATTACCAGGCCAGTCATAATTTAAAAATAACTGCATTACTTCCTCATCAAATCCATCCAGTTTTTTATTTAATTCCTTGCAAACTTTTTCAAGAAAAAAAGCGGCGAATGGAACAATATCTTCTTTTCTTTCACGGAGTGGGGGTATAGAAATGGAGAACTCGTTAAAGCGATGATACAGATCTTCCCTGAATTTCCCTTTCCTGTACGCTTCCTGCAGATTTTCATTAGATGCAACTATAACTCTTACGTCTGTTGAAATGTCTTTATTGCTACCAACCTGTTTAAATTTTCGTTCCTGGATCACCCGTAATAAAGTTGTCTGTACATCCAGTGGCAAATTACCCACTTCGTCTAAAAATAAAGTACCCCCGTCTGCGGCTTCAAATATTCCTTCTTTATCTCCTTGTGCGCCGGTAAAAGAACCTTTTACATGACCAAACAGTTCACTGGCAGCCAGGCTTCTCGACAAGGTGCCGCAGTCCACTGCCATAAATTTTTTGTCTTTACGATTACTGCTTTGATGAATTATTTTTGCTACCACCTCTTTACCAGTACCGCTTTCACCATAGAGAATTACGCTATAATTAGTTGGAGCAACCAGTTCAATTTGCTTATAAACTTCCACCGTCCGGGGGGAGATGCCCACCAGGAATTCATCTGAGAGGGAGGTTACCACTTTTTGATCTGAAGTAGCTACATCGCCATTTTTTCGAACTACTGTTTCGCCTCCAGGAGTTAATTCACTTAATCCTCTTGTAATCACATTCATTACCTCTTCCGGTATCAGCGGTTTTGTAATGTAATCAAAGGCACCATACCGCATCACCTCAACCGCCATTTTTACGTCTGAATAGCCCGTAATAATGATAACTACTACATCCGGGTTAATGCTTTTTACTTTCTGCAACACTTTTCTGCCATCCATGTCGCCGAGACGAAAATCGCATAATACTATATCAAATTTACTTTCAGTAAACTTGGCCAATCCCTTATGACCTGTGTGGGCACTATCTGTTTCAAATCCTTTCCTTTGGAGAAAATGGCCCAGTAGCTGACACATATCCATATCATCATCAATTATCAGGATTCGTTTCATGAGAATTAAATTTTTTAATATAAAGAAAATAACGGGACGATTTATCTATGGTGGAAAAATACAACCTCTTTGAGAAAAAATATCTACTATTTCAAGTAAATCTATAACAAAATAAATGCCTGTTATACATAATTGGTTACTGGCCGGTATTTTGAGGTATTTAGGTATTAAATTTTACCTATGGATAGATGCGTTGAAGCCGTGCAAAAGAATAAAAAAATACTTATTGTAGATGATGAATCAGATATATGTTATTTCCTGAGGCGTAATTTTTCACAAAGGGGGTTTAGTACTGCTATATCCCATTCCCTGGCCGATGCAGAACAGGAACTTGAGGCCAACAGACCATCTATTATGCTTCTCGACAATCATTTGCCCGACGGCAAAGGCGTCGATTTTGCAAATAAAATAAGTAATAAATATCCTGAAGTTACTATCATAATGATTACTGCATATGATACACAGTTGGATAGAGTAAAAGCATTCGGCAATGGAATATCTTTTTTTCTGCCAAAACCTTTCTCGATGAAAGGAATTAATGAGGTGGTTGATTTAGTAGCATAAGTAAATATTTGAGCAAATCTATTTGGGGAAAATATTCTACGTTTTGTGCGATAATTTCCACCTTCCCCTATATGCTCAGGTCGCAAAGTCCAGGTGTATTGTAAAAATAGTCCCCTTACCTTCCGTACTTTCTACAGATATTTCTCCGTTGTGATTAAGAATGATATTTTGAGTATTGGTTAATCCCAAACCATTACCCTGAGACTTACTGGTAAAATAAGGTTCAAATACACGATTGACTGATTCAGCATCCATACCTGAACCATTATCCCTTATTACTACTGCACATTTATCACCCCCTTTGGTTTCAAGAGTAAGTATAGGGCCCTCTTTATTCTCCATCGCTTCCAGTGCATTAATAATTATATTGAGTAAAGCAATTTTAATTTTTTCTTTATCTATATATACATCACAAATGTCGGCACTGTATTTTTTAACTACCCGTATTTTAGAAAGAGCTATCCTGTCTGCCGCATCCTCCAGCGCTTCATCCAGCAGGCTGTTAATGGATATTTTTTTATAGTTCAATTCCGAAAACTTAGTAGAATTTAATAAATCAGAGATGAGCTGGTTAATGCGGTTGCTGTTACGGTTGATCATTTCAAAAAGAAGATCACCCTCCTCGTTTTCCTGGAAAACATCATCTTTCAATTGCCCTATGGCCAGGTTTATATTTGTAAGTGGATTTCTTACTTCATGGGCAATTGTTCTGGCAATACGACCGGTAGCAGCAAACTTTTCCTCGCTGCGCATCCGGATAAGTTCAGCATTTACTTTATTTAATTCCCCTATTTGATTCTTCAACTGCTCCTGGTATGCAGCAATTTCATCCCGGCCTTTTTTTCTTGCTTTACTTAAATCGAGATAGGTGATAAAACCAAACAGGAATAGTGAAAAAGCAAGAAGTATGGAAATAACCATGATGATATTTATTATTCTGAATGTTCGCTTCATTCTTTCTTCCCTCACAATTAGTAGTGTTTTTTCCTCCCTGTCCATTAGCGAAATGGCAGAGCGGATCTCATTCATAACATTTATTGACAGCTGTTGCATTTTCTTCATAGAATCCGTTTGTGCCCTGTTATTATCATCAAATGACCGGATGCCATATCGTAGTTGTTCAAAATGCCGGTTCATGCTTGTTTTTAAAATTTTCAGTCTTTCCTGTTGTATCGGATTATCATGAACTAAGTTCAATACCATGGAATAAAAGGAGTCTGCTTTCTGCTGGCTGCCATAATATGGAAAAAGAAATTGGATATCTTTTGTCATTACATACCCCCTGAAACCGGTTTCCCCATCTTTTACTTTTTCAAGCACTTTATCCAGGTTATATATTACATTATTTGTCTGCTCGAGCCGGGCAGATTGTTCTACCAATTGCTTGTTGGTAAAAAGTGTTATCAAAAAAGATAAAAGCAAGAGGGCAAAAGCAGCCAGGTAAACTATCCGGTTACCTTTTTCAGTTTTTGTTTTTTTTAAAATCGTATCCATAAGAAGCTTAAGGGTACTTCAATAATCATACCCTGTCAAATGAAAAAATATTTGCATCAACATTCTTTTTTCCGGATATCAATTGAGCAATCATTTCAGCAGCAATCAGGCTGAATGTGATGCCATTTCCACCAAATCCTAATGCAAAATAGCTATTGGGCAATTTCTTATACGGTCCGATAAAAGGAAGTCCATCTTTAGTAGAGCCAAAGGTGCCTGTCCAACTAAATTCAGGGATAAAATTTATATGAGGAAACGCCTTTTGAAAATCATTGCTCAATTTTCTTGTTTTAGCGCCAATCAATTCATCTCTTCTCTTGGGAGAATAAAAGTCTTCATCCCGGCCTCCAATAAGGATTCTGTTATCAGGAGTAGTTCGCATATATAAATAGGGATCGGCTGTATTCCATAATAGCATCTCATCTTTCCAGTAAGGCCTTTCCAGGCTCAGTGCTTCGCTGATAGTGGCATAAGTGGAATGCAATTTTACTATAGGCTTGTCAATATATTTCACCACTTCATACCCGGTGGCATATATCAATTTCCGGGCTTTTATTTTGTACCCATTCTCTGTCACTAAATTTACTCCTTTTGTATCATGCTTAATGGTACGGATAGTGGTTCTGTCATACACTTCGAGTCCTTTTTTACTATTATACCGGTGCAGGGCATGGGTAAACATATAGGCATTTGTTTGTCCGGCATCCCGGGAAAGAATGGCTGCCGGTGCATGAATACCTGAATTTTTGAATACCTCTTTATCTTCCAGGTAACGTACAGTAAACCCCTGTTTTTTCCTGGCGGAAAACTCTTTTTTCAGATTAGCTACATCCTTTTTAGCGGCAGCAAAATAAAGACTCTTTTTTTTTTGAATATCCATGAAGCCGATTTTATCAGCTAATAGTACCAATTTGTCTATGGCTTCTTTGCAAAGCCAGTAAGACCGGGCTGCATTCTTCTCCCCTATTAACGCAGACAGTTTGTATAAGGGTGTATCAATTTCATACTGGAGTAAGGAAGTGCTGGCGCAGGAACTTCCCAGGCCAATGCTTCTGGCATCAACAATTACACAGGTAATATTTTTTTGGAGTAAATAATGAGCTGCTAAAGCCCCGCTAATACCTCCGCCCATTATCACCACGTCGGTTTGTATGTTTTTTTCGAGCTTTGGGTAGTCGGCTACCAATCCATTTTTGATCAATGAAAACGGATAGCCTGCTTTAAGATTCATGATAAAATTTTTACTCGAGGTACCTTCTTAAGGTCCAGGCCATGGTCTCATGTTCTCTTATCAGGTCTGTCAGGAAATCAGCCGTACCCTTATCAGAAAATTTTTCGTCGCACTCGTCAATACTTTTTCTAAGGAAAATTATTATGGTTTCATGGTCCTTCAATAATTCTTTAATCATTTCCATTTGTGAAGGATATTTACCAGGTGCTTCTTTCAGGGAAGCCATTTCCAGGAATTCGGCCATAGTGCCGGGTGTTTTGAACCCAAGTTTATTGATCCTTTCAGCAATTTCATCTATTGCCTCTTCCAATTTTTTATACTGGTCTTCAAATAGTTTATGCAGCTCCATAAAACTGTTGCCACTCACATTCCAGTGAAACTTCCGGGTTTTTGTGTACAAAAGAACAGCATCGGCCAATACGCTGTTCAACCGGTCTTTAACAGAAGCAAGATCTTTTGCTGATATTCCAATATTTGCTTTCATAAAAATTTTATGGTGAAAGTATAAACTCTGAAGGTCATTTTACAACTATAATTTTTAATTTATGTGCAATCATTATTGCTCATTTTCCCCCGGTGGGTAAAGAAATTCCCACTTTATGTGTTTTTACTCCGGCTTTGCAGTTATATATGGTTTTGGCACAAAATTTTATGATATGGAAAAGACCTTAAAACACTATTAATTAAACTTAAAATCAACGACTATGTTACGCTGGACAGTTATCTTCTTAGTAATCGCTATCGTCGCCGCCATTTTTGGATTTGGTGGTATTGCCGGTAGCGCAGCTGGTATCGCTAAAATTCTGTTTATCATTTTTATTGTTCTTTTCCTGTTATCAATGATTTTTGGGAAAAGAGGGGCTGGAACAGGGCTCTAAGGTTGAATATCAAGAACACAAATACCCGGGTATTATTTTCACATTTTACAGGCGTTAGTTATGAATATGAAACGAAAATTGCTGATTTTAAGTGTACTTTTTTTGGTTTTGTGGATAGGTTATCTTTTATATAATGGCCACACTTCCAATATTCACATCGCATTAATAGTACAATTGGTTTTCTTTGTCCATTGGGTATTGAATATGTCATCACCCGTAGCAAAAGAAATTCCTGAAGTCTCTGTACAAGAGACAGTAATGGAGACAAAATCAGAAACTGAGCCAGAGAGAAAACAATCAGAAGTTATACAGCCTCATTTGGCAACTAAAAGAAAGGAAAAAGAAGTTTTCGCTTAAACTGTATTTAAATGAAAAAGCTTTTATTTGGATTGAGTATTATACTAATGACAGTCTGGATAGTAGGATTTTTTATCCTTCATTTGCCTCCGGCTGTGCATATATTACTCGTATCCTCACTCGTGGTTTATATCCGTTCCCTTCTTCATATCAATGATTCCATATCTCAAAAATTTTATGGAACAAAAAAGTAAATCAAGATGCCTATCTTAGCTGTGTTGTCAAGTCGGAAAATAACACCTTTGGCATGATATTTTGAGAATTCAATCAAAAGAAATATTTTTTAAACACTTAAATCAATTTTTATGAGCACATCTAATGTATTAACAGGGTTTCTTGCAGGCGCAGCACTGGGCGCAGTAGCAGGTATTTTATTTGCACCTGATAAAGGTTCAAATACCCGCCAAAAAATTTCCAGCAAAGCAGGTGAAGTTTCCGATTCTGTAAAGAATTCTGTTACAGATTTAGTGAGTAGTGCCAAAGATGCATATTCAAACCTTAAAGGTGAAGCTCAGGATCTTGCCGATACTGCAAAGGCAAAAATGAACAATGTGAAGAATGAAGTTAAAAACACTTACGCTTAATTCTTTTGATTTTTAACTTTAATAAACAGCCGGCATAAAAACTGTTTACTATGCAATCTACCATTAAACATATAGAGGACTTTGTGTCGAAAGCCGGAGACCTGGCAGAAACGAAAGTTGAGCTATGGAAACTCCGTGCTGCGGGGAAGATTTCTGAAACAGCTTCATCACTCATTTCAAAAATGGCAATTATTTTGTTCATTGGAGCTGCTGTTACTATCCTTAGTATTGGTTTAGCCCTCTGGATTGGGTCTGAGATGGGAAATTTTAGTTATGGATTTTTTATAGTAGGTGGTTTTTATGCTCTGGTTGGTTTATTGTTCTTCATTTTTAGAAAGAATTTGATCAAAGGCCCGTTGAGAAATATGATCATACAAAAAATTCTTAAATAGTGGGCAACTCAACTTCACATATGCGAACACTGGAAAACAGGATTTTACAATTGGAAAAGCAGCAGGCCCAGCAAATGGCTGAATTAAAAATTTCCGGATCAAATATAGTTCAGAGCTTTACTCCTGCTAATATGCTGAAGAGTGCTTTCCAGGATATTAAATCTACACCAGGTCTCAGAGCTACAGCTCTTGATACTGCTATAGGTATTGGAACCGGTTTTATCAGCCGTAAGTTAATGATGGGAAGGTCTAATAGTATCTTCAGAAAAATAGCAGGTAATGCAGTTCAATTTCTTGTTACTAATTTAGTACGAAAGAAAATACCGCAGATAAGAGAGAACAGGCACCACAGTAATGGTAATGCCAATTAATTTTATTTGATCTTTAATATTAGCTGAATAGGTAACTATTCAGTTTTTTTTTAGAATATATTTACCCGTTTTATCCCAATCTTTGCTAAGTACATGAATATTAATTTTAACAATCGTATCAAACAGATACTGCTTCTCACAGCTTTGATAGCCCTTATATGGATGTCCATTAAAGAATTATCTTTCTGTATGCCCGGATTGCTGGGAGCCGTAACCCTGTACATTTTAAGCCGGGCAACGTATTTTCAGCTTGTATTTAAAAAGAAATGGAAAAAGGGAAGAGCCGCTGGTATATTTCTTTTGTATTATCTCCTTTTACTGGGCATTCCAATTTTTCTGGCCGTTACACTTATCAGCCCAAAAGTTAATAATTTTTTAAGCAATCCTACCGGAACAATTAATAGTATAAAACAGGCAGTAGCCCAAATACAACAAAAGACCGGCATTACCCTTGCTTCCGAAGAATCTATAACAAATTCATTAAGTAAAGTAACAGCTTATATACCCTCGCTGCTGAATAGTACAGCCAACCTGATTACCAACCTGGCCATTATGTTGTTTTTTCTTTATTATATGTTGTATTACGGTAAGGAGATGGAGAGGACTTTATTTCGTATCATTCCTCTTAAAGATACAAATACTACCATGCTGGCTGCCGAAACAAAGAAGTTAGTAAAGGCCAATGCGCTTAGCATTCCACTTATTTCCATAATCCAGGGAGTGACAGCCACATTGGGATATTTTATTTTTGGCGTTCAGGAATGGGCTTTATGGGGATTTCTCACCGGAGTTTTTGCATTTTTTCCTGTAGTAGGAACTATGATCGTATGGATACCACTCGTAATCTATACTTATACTACTGGCAATTCAGGAATGGCATTGGGTTTAATGTTATATAGTATAATTGTAACAGGCAACGTGGACTATATTGCCCGAATCACTATTATGAAAAGATTGGGTGATGTACACCCTGTTATTACTGTATTAGGTGTGATCGTCGGACTGGGACTTTTTGGATTTATTGGATTAATTTTTGGACCCCTGCTCGTCAATTATATAATTGTGTTCTTTAAGATCTATATGAATGAGTTTGTAGAACCGCTGGCGGAAGAGTATGCTGCCGAGAAAGAAGCAGAACATTCACCACCAGCTGAACCTCAACCTGATCCTGAAACTGATCCTGATCCTGATACTAATACTTCAAATTGAAAGTTCATTTTACCGCAATTATTCATTCGGAGAAAATTGCCGGTTTTGTTACACCATTATTTCGGCAAATAAGCAATTAGTTCTATCTCCAATCTTGCATCCGCCATAAACAATCTTGGCACCTGCATCCAGGTAGCCGCGGGAAAATCTCCTTTGTAATAAGCTTTGCGGGTACCTGGATGCAGGTGCCAAGAT
>JBKJLR010000260.1:0-3902 GCA_046596865.1 Chitinophagaceae bacterium | reverse complement strand
ACTCTTGCATCCTGTGTATAAAAGGAATGAAGTGAACGGCTGTTATTTTCAGTATTATCCAGGTATTGCTTGCTTAGATATTTACTCAGCAAACTCAACTCAATATTTTTAAATGGTAAAAAATTAATGGTTGCTCCTCCGACAACACTGGGAGAGAAGGCGATATCCGTTGATTGATAGCCATAGGTTTTCTGTCCACCGTTATCATAATCATCAATATACTCGATGAAATTCTTTACTTTATTTTGACTAAAAGCAAAATTTGCTGTAGCATTTACCCATTCATTGAATTTAATCCCACCTTGCAGTTCTATCCCCGCCCTGTAACTTTTAGGTATATTGGTCCGGGTATAAGCGCCTACATCATTTATTTTACCAGTTAGCACCAATTGGTTTTTATACTGCATGTAATACAATGTAGCTGACCAGTTGTATCTGCCTTTTGCTCTTTCAATCCCTGCTTCCACATCATAAAGTCTTTCTGGTTTGGGTTGTTGTGCCGTTACTGATTCTATATCTTCCCGGTTGGGTTCTTTATTGGCAATGCTATACGATAAATAACCTTTCCAACCGCCTTTGTTGTAGCTGATACCAGCTTTGGGGTTAAAAAATTTAAATGTATTCTTAGCCACTAAAGTTGGATTGTTTCTGAATCCATTAATATTATATTTCACATAACGGAATTGTAAATCATAAAACCAATTCCAGTTAGCTAAAAATTGTGTTTGCTGTTTCAGGTAAAGATTAAAATCAGTTTTCAAGGCATCAAGATCATACCAGTTTTTTATAGCCGTTAATCCTTTCGCAGCCCAGATCACCTTGCCGTAATGCAATCCATCGTAACGGGTGTAGCCACCACCCAAGGTGCCCTGTGTGTTGTTGTCTTTATATTGCAAAGAAAAAATATTTCCATAAAAATTATTATCCAGCCAAAGCTGTCTTATCATATCAGAAGTTGTAATGGGTGTCACTGCTGAAGGCGGATCAGGCATACCATAGGTAGAATATTTTTGATCAGCTTTATATTGTTCATAGTAACCTTTCCCTTTTGTAAGGAATAAAGCTGTGTTGAAACTGATACGCTTATCTATTAATTGGCTGAAGAATAACTGATAATGTGTTTGCGTATAGTTGTCCGTTTCGTTGTGATAGGGCTCGCCGGGTCTTTCTGTTCCGGCATAATTAATAGTCCTGTTACCGGCTTTCAGGTCTGCTTCTGAAATGCCATACCATGCCTGGTAAGTTTTTTCTTTTCCTGAAAAAATATTTATTCTTACTGAAGATTTCGGACTGATATAGGCGCTGGAAAAATGCAACGATCGGAGATTGCTTGTCGCCCTGTCAATAAAGCCATCACTGCTGATACGGGACAGGCGGAAGTCTGTAGTAAATCCATTCACCAGTCCGGTTCCTGCTTTTATAGTATTCTTCCAGGAAGTAAATGAACCAAAGCTGTTATTCAATTCAGCATACGCTTCTTTATTCACTTCGTTGGTACTAAAATTAATGCTGCCACCAAATGCACCGCCACCATTGGATGATGTACCTACACCACGTTGGATCTGTATACTTCCTGTGGAAGAACTGAAATCGGGCAGGTCAACAAAAAATGTTCCCTGGCTTTCGGCATCATTGTAAGGAATGCCATTCAGCGTCACATTTATCCTTGTAGCGTCTGTTCCCCGGATGCGGATACCGGTATAACCGATTCCATTGCCTGCATCAGAATTTATCACAACTGATGGGGTTTGATTCAACAGGAAAGGAATATCCTGCCCGAGATTGACTTTGGTAATTTCTTTTTTTAAAATATTTGTTTTGGTGAAAGGAGAGTTTTCACCAGCCCTTACCGCCCTCACTTCTATCGGGGATAAAGTGTAGAAACTGTCTTTTACTTCCTGTTTCTCTTGTGAAAATGAAGCAATGCTCATTACAGAAAAACAACAAGGCATAATAATCCTCTTCATTTTTTAAATTTTAATAGATTAAAAAATAAGAGGGAAATGCTGATGAGAAAGGTGAACTATGGTACCAATTGGCATGATACCCCTCCCTACGCAGGCATTACCCTGACCAGGTTTACGGGTATGATCTCAGATTAGCACTGAGCTTGTCGAAGTGTGGCCTTCGTCAGGCTCAGGGTTAAACACCCCGGGAACACTGAAAACTAAAGCCTTTTAAATCAAAGGCTAAGAACTGGTGCAAAAATAAGGAAGAAATATTTCCGCGGGGCTGTAACTTTTCTACGCCATTCTTCGTACTACTTCAAAACCATAGTTTATGAAGAAATTATTATTATCTTTTTTAGCCATTGTCATAACTGGCAGTATTGTATCAGCCCAAAAAACCATCAACGATCAGAATGTACAAAAAAGAATGGTTAGTGGATTTCATGGGATTGAAGTGGGAACAGGAATAAAACTTATTTTAACGGAAGGAAGTTCTGAAGAAATTGCCGTGAGTGCTGCCACCACGGAATTCAGGGACAGGGTTGTTACTAAAGTAGAGAATGGGATCCTTAAAATTTATTACGATAATAAATTGGGAGCTTTTAATAAAAAAAAGGAAACTAAACATCTGAAAGCCTATGTGTCATACAAAACTTTAGATATGCTGGATGCCAATACGGGTGCCGAAGTGGAAATAAATGGAGTACTGAAAGCTGCCTCCCTTGATTTGAAGGCTAATACGGGTGCATTGGTAAGTGGTGAAGTGGATATCAATATTTTGAAAGTAAGTCAGAATACCGGTTCCAAAATTACCCTGTCGGGTAAGGCAGATAAACTGTATATCGATGGAGATACAGGCAGTAAGTTTAAAGGAGAGGAGATGAGTACAGCCACTTGTAATGTTGAGGTAAGTACTGGTGCCATCGTTTCAGTAAAGGCAGAAAAAGAATTACAGGTAAAAGCCAATACTGGCGGAAGTGTAAAATATAAAGGCAATGCAATAATCCGTGAAATAAAAACCAATACCGGCGGTTCAGTAACTAAAATTTAAAAAAATCAATCATTAAGCAATGAAAAAAATAGCAATATTAGTAGCAGGGTTGCTTGTTGGGGCCGGTTTATATGCACAACAGGTAAATGATATCAATGCAGAAATAAGACAGGCAAAAAATTATCATGGTATCAATGTATCAAATGCCTTTGATGTATACCTCAGCCAGAGCAATGAAGAAGCTGTAGCCGTCAGTGCTTCCGAAACCAAATACCGGGAAAGGATAAAAGTGGAAGTAAAGGATGGTATTTTATATATCAGTTATGACAGCGATGGAAAAATGGGTTGGGGAAATGGGAATAAAAAATTAAAAGCCTATATTTCTTTCCGGCAAATAAATAAACTTTCAGTAAGCGGCGCCTGTGATGTATTTATTTCAGGAACACTTAAGGCCGATGAACTTTCTATCAAACAATCCGGTGCCAGTGATCTAAAAGGCAAACTTGATGTAAGTAAGTTAACGGTGGACCTTAGTGGTGCATCAGATATTACCATTACCGGAACTGCCACTCAGCTTTCAATAGAAGCCAGCGGCGCCAGTGATTTTAAAGGTTATGATCTGAGTACTGACATTTGCGATGCAAGGGCAAGTGGTGCCAGCGATATAAAAATTACGGTGAATAAAGAATTGTCAGCTCATGCCAGCGGTGCCAGCGATGTTAGATATAAAGGTAACGGTGTCATCCGTGATATAAAAAGCAGTGGCTCCAGCAGCGTTTCTAAAGGGTAGAAATATTTATTTAGTATAGCCATTAATAAAAGAAGCCGGAACATCGTTCCGGTTTTTTATTGGGGAATAGGCTGGAATCAACTGTGATTTATGTTTGGAAAGTAACCTTCATACGGCTACCTTTGCACCGCGAAGTAGAGCAGCGGTAGCTCGTTGGGCTCATAACCCAAAG
>JBKJLR010000026.1:0-5464 GCA_046596865.1 Chitinophagaceae bacterium | reverse complement strand
AAAATAATAACTTAAAACCCTTTTAATACATCTGAAAAAGCCAACCTATGAGCATGAGACAACTAAAAATCACGAAGTCTATTACTAATCGTGAATCCCAAAGTTTAGAAAAATACCTGCAGGAGATCGGCAAAGTCGAACTCATCAGCCCGCAGGAAGAAGTCAAATTAGCTATCCTTATAAGACAGGGCGACCAAAAAGCATTAGACAGATTAACCAAGGCCAACCTTCGTTTTGTGGTATCTGTGGCCAAACAATATCAAAACCAGGGCCTCTCCTTGCCTGACCTGATAAATGAAGGAAACGTTGGCCTGATCAAAGCGGCCCAGCGATTTGACGAAACCAGGGGTTTCAAATTTATCTCTTATGCTGTTTGGTGGATCCGCCAGAGCATTTTACAGTCGTTGGCCGAACAGTCCCGTATTGTCCGTCTGCCGCTAAATAAAGTGGGACTTACCAATCGAATTCAAAAAGCTTATTCCCTTCTGGAGCAGCAATTTGAAAGAGAACCTTCTGCGGAAGAACTGGCTGAAGTCCTGGAAATGGATATTGAAGAAGTAACAGCAACTCTTGGCATCAATGGCCGGCATGTAAGTATGGATTCCCCTCTTTCTGACGGTGAAGAAAATACCCTGATGGATGTGCTGGAGAATACAAATGCTGATAAAACAGACGGCGAACTGGTGCATACCCAATCGTTGAAAACGGAAATTGATAGAAGCCTGAAGACGCTGACAGAACGTCAAAAAGAAGTTATTTGTTTTTTCTTTGGGATTGGTGTTGACCACCCTATGAGCCTGGAAGATATTGGAGAACGTTTCAGCCTTACAAGGGAAAGGGTAAGACAGATAAAAGATAAGGCAATAACAAAGCTGAAGGCCTCCAACCGTTGCAAGTTATTACGTACATACCTTGGAACATAATTTAAAATTTCAAAAAAGAAATAACTGACATAAAATTTTACATTTCTATCTTTGTAATTCTTTCAAAAGTGAACATTTGATGTTCACTTTTTCTTTTAATAACAATGTCAGGCTGAGCCTGTCGAAGCCTGTTAAGAAATAATTTGATTCACCCTTCGACCAGCTCAGGGTGACAGTCGAAAATGAATAGATACTATGTTCAACAGTTTACAGGACAAATTAGAAAGTGCCTTCAAAAACCTTAAAGGGCAGGGCCGCATCACCGAGCTAAATATTGCCACTACGTTAAAAGAGATTCGACGGGCATTGGTTGATGCCGATGTGAATTATAAAATAGCCAAAGAATTTACCGATAAAGTAAAAGATAAGGCAACGGGTGAAAAAGTAATAAATGCCATTTCTCCCGGACAGTTAATGACCAAAATTGTAAAAGATGAACTGGTAGAACTAATGGGGGGGCAGGAAGCCGTTTTCAACGCCAAAGGTAATCCGGCTATTATTCTTATCGCCGGTTTACAAGGTAGCGGTAAAACCACTTTTAGTGGTAAGCTGGCCCATTTCCTAAAAACAAAAAAAGGACTCTCCCCTATGTTGGTTGCGGCTGACATCTATCGCCCTGCTGCCATGGAACAGTTGAGAATTTTGGGTGAACAGATCGGTGTTGATGTTCATATTGAATTGGAAAATAAAGATGCTGTTGATATAGCAAGGAATGCTGTAAAGGAAGCCAGGAGTAAAAATAAAAACGTACTCATCATAGATACTGCGGGCCGCCTGGCCGTGGATGAAGTGATGATGGCAGAAGTAGCCAATGTAAAGAATGCTGTCAATCCTCAAGAGATATTGTTTGTGGTGGATAGTATGACGGGACAGGATGCAGTGAATACTGCCAAAGCATTTAATGACAGGCTTGACTTCACCGGTGTTGTCCTCACAAAATTAGATGGTGATACCCGGGGTGGAGCTGCGCTGTCTATCAAATACATCGTTAACAAGCCCATCAAGTTTACCAGTAGTGGAGAAAAAATGGATACCCTGGATATATTCTATCCTGAAAGGATGGCGCAGCGTATTCTTGGCATGGGTGATATTACCTCACTGGTAGAAAAAGCCCAGGAACAGTTTGATGAAGTAGAAGCAAAAAAACTAGAAGCCAAGATCCGAAAGAATAAATTTGATTTTGCTGATTTTAAAACGCAGTTAGAGGCCATCAAAAAGATGGGTAATATGAAAGATATGCTGGGCATGATACCCGGCCTTGGAAGTAAAGTAAAAGACATCGATATTAACGACGACTCTTTCAAAGGCATTGAAGCCATGATAAACTCTATGACTCCTGAAGAAAGGGCTGACCCGGATTTAATTGACGGAAATCGCAAAAAACGCATCGCCAAAGGCGCTGGTAAAGACCTCAACGAATTGAATGCCTTTATAAAGCAATTTGAACAAATGAAGGGAATGATGAAGAATATGAACAAAATGGGGGCTATGGGAAGAATGATACCGGGGATGAAGAAGTGAGTCGTGAGTCATGAGTCTTTAGTCGGCAGCCATATAACTAAAGCATGATCTTTACTACTGGTTTTAGGCTAAAAGCCTCCCCTAATGAAATAAGCCTTCTATTCAAAAAACATTGAACCTCTGGATAAAAAGACCCGACGCTCGACTAAATACTCTAAACTCCGAAAGACTTTCGCTTTGCATTCTCCCCTTTCAGTCCTATATTTGCCGTCCGGTTATACTGAGCACTTGTCGAAGTGCCGGAACTAACAATTATTGTTTAACAACGTTAAATTTCTATTTAATGTCAGCCAAAATCCGTCTTCAAAGACATGGGTCCAAAAAAAGGCCCTTTTACTTCATCGTTATTGCCGACTCCCGGGCACCCCGTGATGGCAAATTCATCCAGAAATTAGGTACATACAATCCACTGACCGTTCCGGCTACTATTCAGCTTGATCGTCAGAAAGCTTTGGAATGGTTAAGCAAAGGTGCTACACCAACAGACACCGTTCGCCGCATCCTTAGCTTCAAAGGTGTATTGTATCTTAAACATTTGCTCCGTGGTGTGGGGCTGGGTCTGTTTGATGATGCCGCTGCGATGGAAAAATTTACCAAGTGGAGTGCAGAACATGATGCACACATTAAAAAACGCCAGGAAGATGCCTACCGCAACAAAAGAACCCGACGTCCCATGCCAGGTCGCAGACCAGAAGCCAGGGCTGAAGGGAATGGCGGTGGCGAAGCATAAATAAAGCTTCTCCTGAAAGTTCATAAATCCTGGTCGTATAGCCGGGATTTTTTTGGCCACAGATTTACACAGATAAATACAATTGTGTTACCAGCTGTAGTACTACTATCATCGCCCGTTGTGTCACTCCCTTCATCGTCCGGTTATTCTATTCAGCATTTGCGAAGACCCTGTATATATTTGGTAAATTTGCGAAAGCACTTATCATCTGTTTACTATTAGTTATCTACTCATTGACAGAATATTTTAAAATAGGAAAATTAGTTGCTGTACATGGACTCAAGGGTGAATTACTTCTCAAACATGAGTTGGGAAAGAAAACATCTTTGAAAGGTTTGCAGGCAATTTTTGTTGAAGAAAAGAAAAACTCTTTTCTCCCCTGGTTTATTGAGGCAACAAAAATTAAAAGTGAACAAGAAGTTTACCTGAAGCTGGATGGAATAAATACGAGAGAAGCAGCGATCAAACTGACTCAAAAAGAAATATGGGTGCCAGAGAATGATTTTAAAAAATTTGCATCCAAAACTGCTCCTGCAAGTTTATTAGGTTACCTTATTCTCAATAATAATGAACCACTTGGTGAAATACTGGAGCTGATTGAACAACCGCACCAGATGCTTTGCCGCTTAGAAATAAAAGGAAAAGAAGTTTTGATACCGTTGCATGAAGAATCGCTTCAAAAAATAAATCATAAGAAAAAAGAAGTAGTAGTGGAACTACCTGATGGATTGCTGGAAATATATATGTAGCTGACAGCCCACAGCAGAACCTGAAAGCTTGAAAGTTTTTACAACAATTTTTTTCAAAAAATATTTAATGGTTCTCCCTTGGTACCTTATGCCACTATCGTCCGTTGACCGTGAACATTCTCTACCTTTGAACAGTGGCAGAATCCAACAAACATATTGCCCATTTTGATCTTGATTCCTTTTTTGTTTCAGTAGAAATAATCAATAATCCAACGCTGAAGGGAAAGCCTGTCCTTGTAGGTGGCTATGAACGTGGAGTTGTTGCTGCCTGCAGTTATGAAGCAAGAAAATTTGGGATTCATTCCGCTATGCCCATGAGGAAAGCTATGCAGCTTTGCCCGCATGCTATCGTTACGAACAGCAGCCGGAGCGATTACAGTAAATATTCAAGATGGGTAACAGAAATTATCGCTTCCAAAGTGCCATTGTTTGAAAAAGCAAGTATAGATGAATTTTATATTGACCTCAGTGGCATGGATAAATTTTTTGGAGTAAGCCAGTATGCAAAAGAATTACGGCAACATATCATAGATGAAACCGGGCTTCCTATTTCTTGTGGACTATCTTCAGCGAGATTTATCAGTAAGATGGCAACTAACGAAGCAAAGCCAAATGGTTTCTTAGAAATACCACATGGAAAAGAAAAAGATTTTCTCTGGCCACTTGGTATTGAAAAAATAAATGGGGTTGGTAAACAAACAGAACAGCATTTAAAAAGCTACGGCATTTATACTATTGAAGACATTGCTAAAACCCCCATAGAACATTTAGAAAAAATTGCCGGCAAATGGGGAGAAGCTCTCTGGCATAAAGCACATGGCATTGGCAGCACAGCAATAACAACCGACTGGGAACAAAAAAGTATGAGCCATGAAAATACTTTTGATACAGACTACACTGATGTTGAATTTCTGCATAAAGAATTAGTGCGGCTTACAGAAAAAACGGCGTATTCATTACGGGAAGATGAAAAGTTGACTGGTTGTGTAACGGTAAAAATCCGGTACTCAGATTTTGAAACTACCTCCCGGCAAGAAACGGTTGATTATACTGCATTGGATGATGTGTTGATTGCAAAAGTGAAAGACCTGTTTAATAAATCCTATCAAAAGAAAAGACCTGTTCGTTTGCTTGGTGTTCGTTTCAGCCAGTTTATTCCTTTTACAATGCAGATGAGCTTGTTTGAAAATAATGCAGAGAAATTAAAACTGTATAAAACAGTTGACCAAATCAAAAACCATTATGGATCCAATCTCATCTCAAAAGGAACAACAGTGAACATTCAGGAAAACATTAGTCATGCATCGGCCAATTTAAAAAAGAAAAAGTCAGGTGATTAACCGGCCCCTGTTTAATTATTTCGAACAGGGGTCTTAATTATTTTAGATCCCTGGTTGGTAGAATTTGATTTTTTATCGAAACCCGGTGGAATAGTATTTTTTTCTGCAGGCTTATTTATTATAGGCCCCTGATTAGGGGAATTCGGTTTTTTATTAATATCACCAGGAGTAGTAGAAGTGCCAGGTGGTAGCGGAATTGAC
>JBKJLR010000351.1:0-4475 GCA_046596865.1 Chitinophagaceae bacterium | reverse complement strand
CCCTGGCCATTTCCAGCATAGCCATAAACACCTATATTATTCCAGACGCCAGTTGTTGATGAGTTTGCCACGCCTTTCACACCAATGGCAAGTGGTGATGAGATAATATCATTGTTATATCCCTGGGTGGCAATACCATATATTCCTATACCTCCATTGCTGGAAAAAAATCCTGCAGGATTTGCTATGGCGGCCCGGCCGATCGTACCAGATACAATACCAGATTCAAGGATACTTCTTACTCCAACAACAGAATTTTCTGTTGTGGCATTCAAATTCCTGGCATCTACTCTTACTCCAAATACATCTCCAGTTCCGGTATTTCTTGCTTTAAAAGTACCTCCATCTACTTCTGAAACCGTATTCAAATTATTAAACCAGCTATCACCTAATATCGCCCTGTAAAATTGGGGTTCGGGATTTCCTGTGTTTTGACTTGTCGTCGCAATAAGACCGGTGTTTGCCAGCACGCCATTCGAAGCGGTTGCTATCAGGCCCGCATATTCATTAGTTGCTGTTGCTGCACTGTTGTCAGCCAACACACCCACTTTAAATTGGAAAAACCCCTGGTACAGGAATGGATTTGTATTTTGGCCTATGACATGTAAACCTGCTGTTGGATTGATAGTATTAAGTCCGATATTTCCTCCTGGTTTCAATACGAGTTGATTCAGGTCAAAACCCGTTCCGATCCTGAGGTCGTCAGCTTCACGGTTCACTAAATAGGCAAGAGCAGAAGTTGTATTTGTATATCCCAGGAAAATTCCGTCGGGACCAGCTTGACCGGTAAAGGCACTTCTGAAAACCATAGCCGGAAATCCTTCTGTTACATCATTCCCGGAATATAAAATCAGTTTTGTATTATTAGCTGTGATATTAGTTCCGATTGCAGCAGTTACCCCATTGTCAAATATCTGCGAGTTACCAAGGTTAGTACCGGTCGGTGTCCATTTAGGAATAAAATTCAACGTACCAGAACCTGTAACTGCACCCGAACCTCCGACTGGCTGCCAGCTTGCATTACCTGCAGCATCACTGGTTAATACTTTATTGATACCTTGTGTGCCATCTGTCAGCTTTAAAGTTCCATTAATATCTAAAGCTGCGGTAGGTGCCAATTGCCTGATACCGATATTACCGTTGCTAATTATCGTCATTGCAAGGTCACCACCGAGTATCTGGCTTGTGGGATAAAAATTCAACCTGGTACCGCCTCTTAATTCCATTGAGCCCTGCCGGTGTGTAAAACCAGGACCTGTATAGTCTGTGCGTATATAGTCGATGTAAGAAAATTCGCCTCCGGAAAGAAAACGAAGGTGTGGACCGGCGTTAGCTCCGTCCCTCCCTTCCAGCGTTTGAGTACCAAAACTATTGCCGGAATTTACATGTAATTTATCTAAGGGGTTGTTTGTATTAATCCCGACATTCATACTAGAATGAACCATTGTCATGATTGAACCTGTCACAAGACTAGGTCCTCCACCTTGGAAAAAAACAAGTTTTCCCGGACCTTCTCCATTGCCCGAAGCCGTGCTAACCATATTAAACCAGCGTCCGCCGGGATCCGTATTCCCCAATGATAACCAGGTTCCTGCCGTTGAATTTCCATGGAAATTGGCTGCTAAAAACTGATTGGTAGAATTCACATTGAATTTGCCAAAGGGAGCGATAGTACCTATTCCAACATTAGTACCATCATCAAATAGTTGTGAGTTTCCCAAATTAGTACCATTCGGCGTCCATTTAGGTAAAAAATTCAGTGTACCCGACCCTGTTAGAATACCAACTGCAGCCGCATTTTGCCAGGTGGCATTACCTGATGCGTCTGATGCCAATATCCTGTTCAATCCTTCATTGATACCTGTGAGTTGTACACCACCTTGTGTACGCAAAGCAAGAGGTGTTGCATTGCTGCTGGTTATGTTCGCTGCAAATCCACTACCATTGGTCAGTACCCGTAATGAAGTAGCTGAGCCTGCTGCATTATTATAATTAAATATACCTGCTCCCTGTGCCCCTGTACTGGTAGCCCGGATGGCCCAGCTACTGGCACCACCATTGGTAGATACATTTAATGCATCTAAGAGATTGGCTGGATTATTTATTTGGAAAACTCCGGCATTGCCTGTTCCTGTATTGATTCCTGTATAGGCACTTCCTGCACCGCTATTGGTAAGGCTGAACAAGGGCCCTGCATCGGATTGTGTCTTTATAAAAGGCAATTTTAATTGCGGGTTGGGATAAGTGCCTGTAAGATCGCCACCGGCTGGTCCAATGGGTGATGCACCAACTGCATTCAAAGCATAAGGCACCGATGCTAACTGCGCTGTACCGATATTTATGAAAGTAGTACCTCCATTTGGGTCTATTTCTACCTGTATAAATTTATTACCAGTTGCCCAGTTCACTCCCAGAATAGTTCCTGTTACATTAGTAGCTCCCGCACTTCCTACCTGTGCATTAAATAACCCAAACGGATTCGTTACTACTGTTCTTGATTCCTGATATACTGTGGGACCAGCAGCTGAACCATCATGCACGGTCAATCTTAATGTTATTGTTTTATTGATCAGGACATTTCCGACAGAGTTTCGGGCCACTCCCTGGTAGTTGAATATACCCGGAGCCTGGCTGTAACCACCAAAGGCTGCCAGCAGTAATATGGACATTAATAATAAAATCTTTTCCATTGGTCTCAGTTTTTGTGTTTAGGTTCTGGTTTATTTCTCGTTCAATTTTACCACCTTTAATCCGCTGTGACGGATAACCCGGAGGTTATCGCCGGGACGATTGGTGTCAGGCTTTAAATCTGCCACTACATAGTAAACTCCGTTGGGATACCTGCTGATGTCGAACAGCTCGATCCGGCAACAGCCATCATAGTGATAGCTTTTGGACATTAATATTTGTCCGATAGAGTTAACTAACTGCAGGCTCATGAGGCCGGGTGTTCTTACAAAAAAGTCCACTTCAAATTTTCCGCTTGTGGGGTTGGGGAACAGCTTATAATCTCCGGCTTCGAATAATACCGTGTAAGCTGATATCCCTAATTGATCAGTGCATGGCTGGAGCACACCTTGTGTTACCAGAAGAGAACTGTCGGGGGTAGCAAATGCCTGGGTAAGTAACAACTCTCCAAAACTCCACTCATAACGATAGTAAGATGAAGCATTGTCATAAGTGCCTCCGGCTGCATTTAAAATAGCAGGTACTACACCATTAACGGGGTTTAAAGAGGGAACTTGTGCCTGGCTATGAAACGACATGGCCAAATACACTGCCAGACAAGAAAGAGTAATTCTTATTCTCATTAGCGGTAGTTTTAATAGTTTATAAATAGCACAGAAGGGCAGGTGGAAAGGCTGTTGTAAGGATAATGGTGCTACTAAATGTGAAGTATTAACCAGGAGTAGTTCTACAGGACGGGATACTAAGATATAGAGAAGATTTATTTCTCCCAATTAAATTTATGCTTTTTCTATTTTTTGTGAATAACCTTATCTTGTCAAACATTCCTGGAACTTACGGATTGCAACAGTGCTTTTTATATGCCTAAACAATTTTGTTATCAATTCAAGCCCAATCTACGTTTGTACCACTACGTAATAATCAGGTAATTAAAAATAAATGCAAGAGTAAAAAGCATTTTTTCGGCAGGTCCTGCCGGTTTTGTAATACTGAAATATGAATCAACAGGATAAATATCAACCCGGGAAAAGCATTTTATAATCTACCGCCACTTTCCCCCTGGAGATATCATTCAGCTTGCCTTTCATAAGTTTTCTTTTAAGAGGAGAAATATGATCTATGAAAAGCTTGCCTTCCAGATGGTCATACTCATGCAGAATGACCCTGGCGGAGAGGCCCGCAAAAATTGTGGTATGCGATTCAAAGTTTTGATCCTGGTAATGGAGGGTGACTGATTCCTGCCGGTAAATATCTTCCCTGATCTTGGGTATACTGAGACAGCCTTCGTTGTATGGCCACTCTTCTCCACCCAGTTCTGCAATCCGGGAATTGATAAAAACGCCTTTAATACCTGCGTCACCCGGATAAGCTGTTTTTTCTTCTTCATCCATATTATTAAACATCTGGACGGTGTCTATTACAAAAAAACGAATGTTCCTGTTTACTTGCGGAGCCGCCAATCCAACACCACTGCTGGCATACATAGTCTCCCACATATCGTCTATAAATTTATCCAATTGAGGGTAATCAGGTGTAATACTGATGGATACTTTTCTGAGAACAGGGTGGCCATATGCTACGATAGGAAGAATCATTTCTTTAATATTTTAACTGGCTACATGTATAAAAAAGCAGGTAACAGAGCACAGTGTTCCTGCCGGATGCAAAATTACCATCAGAAAGAGAAGCTGCCAAGCATGTCATGCTTTATTTATTGCTATACTCAGACATCATTAACCTAACCACCGTAAATATTCCTGCAACATAATGGTAGCAGCAATTTCATC
>JBKJLR010000344.1:0-4914 GCA_046596865.1 Chitinophagaceae bacterium | reverse complement strand
TAACCCGGCTCATACCGGTTTGTGTAAATAGAAGCTTTGGGAAAAAGATGCTGAAGTCCTTTAAAAGCCACATAAGTGCCGTAAGGTATCTTATCCTGTTTGTTCAACGTTATGCGTTCATCCAGTTGCTTTTCTTTCTTGTTATTCCCAGTTACAATAAGTGCTACGATGGCTACCGAAAGCAGCAAAGCAAGAATATATGGTAAATATTTTTTCAATTTTATTTCAAGGCTGAATCAAACTGATCAAACTCACTGCGAATTACTTTATACGCATCTTCGCTAACATTAAACTGCCCGTACCAGCTATATTCATAGTTTCGGGTAATGCGGAAAAAATTTTTATAATACCCTGTTGGATGCAGCTCCAGCAAATAATCAAGATTGGTTTTATCCTGTTTGTAACGGATAATGTTTTTCTCCGACATTTTTTTAAGCAACCTCAAAAATAGCAAGCGGATGGCCAGTCGGTAATTACCCTGTGCCGCAGCCTTATCAATTTCTTTCTGGTAGTTAATAGCAAAAATGTCTTCTGTTATTATATCGTCCCCTTCATCCGGCACCATTACATTTCTTTTTCTGAATAATCCCACCGTACTGCCGCTGAGGTACATTATCAAACCTATCGCAAACACGGTAATTATAACAATCCATAACACCGTTTGAAACCATGACCGCTGACCAATTGGTGTATAAGAATCATCTCTCCGCTTTTGTTCTTTTAGTGCCTGTTCATTTTTTTCTTTTTGCCCCTTTTGGCCTTGCTCCTTTTCATAAGCCACCTGTTCTTTCGATTTCCTTTGCTTTATATCCGTATCCGCATACCAGAAATCTTCCTCCCCCTTCATTTTTTTAACCACATCGCCGGGAATATTGCGTTGCACTATCAATAGCGTATCCAACCTGTTACTGAAATATTTGTTTTCAGTGGTGCTGACATCCGCTTCCGTTACTTCATCGGACGGAGCAAGCATTGTTTCCGTCGTGTCAACGATAATGGTGGTTGTATCTTTTTCTTCCTGTGCATTCGACAAAAAAGAAAAAAACAGCAGCCCGGCAAGCAATACTGCGTTACGGGAAATGAATACAAAAATATTTGTTTGGAATTTCATCAGCAATTACACTTCCTCCTCGTTTAGCTGTAATGATAATTTTTTGTTCAGCCGGATGGGGTAAATAATAAAATACCAGATTACAAACAAAACCGATAAGACAAAAATGATAGTGGTGAAAATAGATATGTCGTTATACAACCGGGTGATAAATCCTTCAAAAAAAGCAGCAAGGGCAAACACAGGCATCAGCCCAATCATTATTTTTACCCCATCCTTGGCACCCTGTTTAAATGCATCAATCCGTCTGATGGTTCCAGGAAACAAAAAACTTTTTCCCAGCACTAAACCGGCAGCACTTGCCAGTATGATAGCGGTTATTTCTAATGTGCCATGTACAAAAACAACAAGCCAGAAATCAACTCCCAAACCTCTTTCTGCAAAGAACTGGTCAAATGTTCCCAGCATTACTGCATTCTGTATGGACATATATAAACTTGGTATGCCGCAAAAAATTCCTGATACAAACATGAGTAAAGAAACCCTGATATTATGTATCATCAGGCTTATCCAGCTTAAAAAAGGATTGCCGTGTTCGTAGATGCCAAACGGGTTACCCTTTGCAATATTCTCCTGCGTTTGGTCAACGTAATTGTCACCAAAAATGCTCCTGGCAATCCCTTCATCTTTTGCGGAGGTAAAATACCCAATAACAAAAAATACGAGGAAAAAAATAAATGCAAATAAAACAACTTTGTGATGTTTGCGGATAGTTAGCGGTAAATCATACTTCCAGAAAGTAACCAGCTTGTTCGACTCTTCTTTCCTGTTCTTATAAATATCAAGATAAATTTTTGATGCCTGCGAATTTATAAATCCGGTGACCCTACCCGATGGATAAAACGTTTTGGCGTAGGCCAGGTCGTCCACCAATTGCGTAAAATCAGCCGCCATTTCATCCGGGTCTTCTGATGGCATCTGCTGATTCTTTAGCCAGCGGTCTTTATTTTTTTTTATAAAAAGGGCTTCTCTCAAAATCAATACTTTGGCTTGTAAAATACTTCTTTTTGCAACAGGAGAAAGCAGCAATGCGAAAATTAACTATGTAAAAATTAATGTCACTAACTTAAATGTCTCTCTGCGGTTATCAAAGGTGACATTGCAACCTTTTAGCGCAAGACTTCTATGAACTGAGCCTGATATTCGTTGGTTTAAAATATGACATTGGGCAAAAAATCCTAATTTGAACCTCTAAACTATAGTCCGGCCAATGGCGGTTATAAAAGTACCTACCAACTTTAATATTGATGTAGAATTTGAGATCCCGGAATTTTACAGAAGACTGGTTTCCCTCCTTATTGATGTGGTGATTGAATATTTCTATTTAAGGATAGCCGGAGAAATTTATAGCAGTGTAGCAAGAAACAGCGAAAGTAACTCCGACACCCCATACGATCTGCAGGCGGTAGGTCTATTGCTTCTTATACCCGTATTGCTTTATCATGTATTATTAGAAATTACTATGAATGGGCAGAGCATCGGTAAAAAAGTAATGGGCATACGGGTGGTTAATGAAATTGGAGGCCGTCCAAGTATCAGTCAATTTCTTATCCGCTGGTTGCTTAGGGTTTCAGACCTGTGGATTGCCATTCTCCTGATTATTGTTATCAGCACCCCCGGCCTGGGCCAGAATATGGAAACCACTTTTGTCGTTTTGGCAGCACTTGCGTTCCTCATTACAGATATTGTGCTGGTGGTTTCCTCCAAAAAAGGACAACGGATAGGTGATATACTCGCCAAAACAATTCTTATCCGAATTAATACCAACAGCAATATCGAGGACACTGTTTTTGTGAATGTGGCGGATAGCTATGTTCCTTCCTTTCCACAAATAATGCAGCTAAGTGATAAAGATATTAACGCCATTAAAAGCATTTTAGAAACGGCCCGTAAAAAAGGAGATTTCAATATGGCCGAAGCAGCCTGTTACAAAATAAAAAGTCACCTCAAGATTGAATCCGGTATGCCGCCATTTGATTTTTTAGATGTATTGCTGAAAGATTACAATTACTTGTCAACTAAATGATAAAGACTGCCCATATTGTTTGGCAGCCTTTATTATTTATTATAAATTATTTTTCCAACTAATTCATCATTGTAGCCAATCCTCCTGTAACCAATACAAGGAGCAAAAAAGCCAACCCGATTATAGTAAGAATTCCTAAATACCGGAATGTTTTTTTAAGGCTTCTGAAAGACTCCGAAAGGAGCAATGAATCATTAGACGCCAGTGCCAATTTCATTTTATTAGCAAATTGAAGGGTAAATAAACAAGGAAAAAAGTATAACAAGCCCATCAATATATACATAACCATCATGGTAGCGGAGAGCCCTTTGGAAGAAATCGCAACACCTTCTTTCTGATATATTTCATCAATTTTACTGGCTGAATTGGCTATACCGAGAGAAATTACTATCCCAAATATGATCAGGAGAACAATAAATATCATCCCACAAATAGCTAAAAATTTAGCCCATTTAGCTGTATCACTTAAATGAGATCTTGATTCAGCAGTAATATTCATTTCAAATAGAGAAGTATTTTGTTCCATAATTTTGATTTTGGTTATACTAAATGTACGGGGAATATCCATGGGTACCAATTATCAAAAAATGGGTAACTATGGAAGTAATTATTAATAAGCCCTTGCAAATAAAACTCTCTGTCTGGATGGCTTGCCGGTCAAAATACACTTCCCATCTTCCTGCACATTATTTAATGGGATGCAACGGATAGTTGCTTTTGTTTTTCCCTTAATAGTCTCTTCTGTTTCAGCTGTACCATCCCAATGCGCTGAAATAAATCCTCCTTTTCCATCCAGCAATTTTTCAAATTCATCCCAGCTATCCGCTGGGGTAATATGTGCATCACGGTATGTTTTGGCTTTGTTGAACATATTGCGCTGAATGTCTGATAATAAACCTTCAACATACTGTGCAATACCATCCAATCCTACTACCATTTTTTCTTTTGTATCACGGCGGGCAACCTCTACTACGTTTTTTTCCAGGTCTCTTGCCCCTACCGCCAACCGGATGGGCACACCTTTCATTTCATACTCTGCAAATTTCCAGCCCGGTCTGTTATTATCATTATCATCATATTTTATTCTCACGCCAAGATTTTTAAGGTTGGCCATTATCTCTTTTGCCTTTTCATCAATTAAGGCCTTTTGTTCATCGCCTTTATAAATAGGAACAATTACTACTTGTAAGGGTGCAATCTTTGGGGGTAGTATCAATCCCTGGTCATCACTATGTGCCATCACCAATGCACCTACCAACCTCGTACTTACTCCCCAGCTGGTAGCCCACACATATTCTAATTTATTTTCTTTGTTGGAAAATTTTACTTCAAATGCCTTAGCAAAATTTTGTCCCAGGAAATGTGAAGTACCTGCTTGCAAAGCTTTGCCGTCCTGCATTAATGCTTCTATGCAATAAGTATCAACCGCACCTGCAAATCGTTCATTCGGTGTTTTAATACCACGAATCACTGGCACTGCCATAAACTCTTCAACAAAAGTGGCATATACATCCAGCATTTTTTCTGTTTCCTCTACAGCTTCCCGGGCAGTTGCATGAGCGGTATGTCCTTCCTGCCATAAAAATTCTGTAGTACGTAAAAACAACCTCGTACGCATTTCCCAACGCACCACATTAGCCCATTGATTTATTAATAACGGCAGGTCACGATAAGATTTTATCCAATCCTTATATGTATTCCAGATTATGGTTTCGCTGGTGGGGCGCACAATCAGTTCTTCTTCTAATTTTGCATCAGGGTCAACGATAATACCACC
>JBKJLR010000338.1:0-2850 GCA_046596865.1 Chitinophagaceae bacterium | reverse complement strand
ATGCAAATAAATGAAGGCGATGTGATAAGAACAATAAAAGATAATCATCAGTACTTCGGTCATTATCATACGGCGGGTGTGCCGGGCAGAAATGAAATTGACGAAAGCCAGGAATTGTTTTATCCTGCTATTATGAAAGCAATTATAGCGACAGGATATAGAGGATATGTAGCACAGGAGTTCATCCCGACAGGAAAAGAAACGAAACATAAAGTGGCTGCGCTGAAGACAGCAGTGAAGATTTGTGATGTATAAATAGGGAAGTGGGAATGGCAAGTAGTGAGTAGGAATAAAAAAAATATTACAATAGTCCACTTCCCCTCCCCGGATGGGTGAATTAAAGAGACTATGCACTTTAAGAAAGGGGTGGGTCTCCTGATACTTCGGCAAGCTCAATATTGAACAGAACCCCGAAGAGTGCCCTTCGATAAACTCAGGGTAAACTGCAAGGGACGATGACATGAAAAATAAAAGCTGGAATAATAATTTTAAAAAATAAATTTAAGTTATGGCTGATAATGTTTACGACGCAATTGTAGTTGGCTCCGGCATAAGCGGAGGCTGGGCTGCCAAAGAGTTAACAGAAAAAGGTCTGAAAGTGCTGATGCTCGAACGAGGCCGTAACATAGAGCATATTAAAGACTATGTGAATGCCTCCAAAGACACCTGGGAATTTCCGCACCGTGGTGGAAGGACACGGCAAATGATCCAGGACTATCCCGTTCTTAAAAGAGATTATCCGCTGAACGAAGTGGTACTGGATTATTGGGTAAAAGATAAAGAAAGTCCCTATACAGAAGAAAAACGGTTTGACTGGTTCCGTGGCTATCATGTAGGTGGCCGTTCTCTGATGTGGGGCAGGCAGAGTTATCGTTGGAATAAATGGGATTTTGAAGCTAACGGCAAAGAGGGTGTTGCTGTTGACTGGCCCATCCGTTACGATGACATTGCTGCATGGTACAGCTATGCAGAAAAATTTGCAGGTATACAGGGAAGCAAAGAGGGCCTTGAAGTTTTACCCGATGGAGATTTTATGCCAGCAATGGAACTGAACTGTGCAGAGAAAGATGTGAAGAAAAGAATGGAAGAGTATTACAAAGGAGTAAGACATTTAATAATAGGCCGCAGCGCCAACATCACACAACCACATCATGACAGAACCAATTGTCAATACCGTGACCGTTGCTGGAGAGGTTGTCCGTTTGGTGCTTATTTTAGTACACAGTCCTCTACTTTACCGGCTGCCATGAAAACCGGTAACCTTACGCTTCGTCCGTTTTCAATTGTTACAAAAATTTTGTACGACAAAGACAAGAAAAAAGCAACAGGTGTACAAATATTGGATGCGGATACCAACCAGACTTATGAATTCAAATCAAAAATTGTTTTTGTTTGTGCCTCTGCATTAAATTCCAGTTGGGTGCTGATGAATTCTGCTACTGATATCTGGCCTGATGGCTTAGGCAGCAGCAGCGGTGAGTTAGGACATAATGTAATGGATCATCATTTCCGCACCGGTGCACAGGGTATCGTGGAAGGTTTTAGTGATAAATATGATTACGGCCGCAGGCCAACGGGTATTTATGTTCCCCGGTTCAGAAATATTTATAATGATAAACGAGATTATCTGCGTGGCTTTGGTTACCAGGGCGGGGCCGGCCGTGGTCGTGGTGTAGAAGTAGCCGAGTTTACACTTGGGGCTGCTTTAAAAGATGCGATGAGTGTTCCTGGTGATAATTGGAATATTAATTTTCTTGGTTTTGGTGAAATGTTGCCAGATCATAGTAATAAAATTACTCTCGATAAAAACACTAAAGATAAATGGGGCTTGCCTGTTCTTTCTTTTGATGTAGAAATGAAAGAGAATGAAAAGAAAATGAGAGTGGATATGGCGAATGATGCAAAAGAAATGCTGGAAGCTTCAGGTGTTAAAAATGTACAGACTTATGATTGGGGGTACACGGTAGGCATGGGTATACATGAAATGGGTACTGCCCGTATGGGCCGTGACCCAAAAACTTCTGTACTAAATGGCAATAACCAGGTATGGGATGCGCCGAATGTGTTTGTAACTGATGGCGCCTGTATGACGAGTGCAAGTTGTGTGAACCCATCATTAACTTATATGGCTTTGACAGCAAGGGCTGCTGATTTTGCCGTAAATGAATTGAAGAAAGGAAATATTTAAAATTAGTATTAAGTTGTACGTATTAAGTTATAAGTGTCATCATGCAAATCTTGTAATTTATCCTTTCCAACTTATTACTTACAACTTATCACTTATAACTTATTAATTATGGACAGAAGAGAACTTTTAAAAATGATAGCCCTGCTCACCGGTGGTGTTGTAGTTGGCGGAGAAGTTTTTTTAACGGGTTGTAAAACCGGGGCTAAAACCGATGTTGGCTTTACAGCATCCAATATTGCATTGCTGGATGAAATTGGTGAAACTATTATTCCTGCTACTGCTACACCGGGTGCCAAAGCTTCACAGGTGGGTGAGTTTATGAAAATAATGGTGAAGGATTGCTATACGGAAAAAGAGCAGGCAGTATTCAAC
Source organism: Chitinophagaceae bacterium (assembly GCA_046596865.1). Lineage (GTDB taxonomy): Bacteria > Bacteroidota > Bacteroidia > Chitinophagales > Chitinophagaceae > JJ008. The sequence continues at coordinate 290 of JBKJLR010000338.1, read as the reverse complement.
AAGGGAATTACAGACCTTGAAGAAGCCTGTAAAAAAGCAAACAGCAAATCATTTATGGAATGTACTCCGCAGCAACGACATGATTTTTTAGTAAGCCTTGAAAAAGAAGCACAGGCGCAGAATAAAAAACGGGATGAAGAAGATAAACCCCTGAGGGAAGCACATGAACAAAAGAACAGTACCATCTCCTGGAAAGACCAAAAAGAATTTGTTGGTGCCCCTACCCACTACTATACTATGATGAAGCAACTGACTTTGTTAGGCTTCTTTACTTCTAAAACCGGGATGAC
>JBKJLR010000329.1:0-15583 GCA_046596865.1 Chitinophagaceae bacterium | reverse complement strand
GTATAAGATCAACCCTTTTGGGTTATCTCTGAAAAAATGCAAACCATTTATACAGACGCCGGGTTCTATATCAAAAAAATATTCACGGAAAGGCGCATCATATTTAAACTTAAAATCTTGTTTTAATTTTTCCGGCTTAAATATTAATTTCTCCTGCAAAAAATAAGCAAGAATGGAAAGAACGGCAATGCCGGTGATGATATACCAAATAAAGGTGGGCAAGTTTTAAGTTTTGGAGTTTTAAGGTTAAGATACCCTTGTTTGGTAAGAACTCAAAACGTAAAACTAAAAGACTATTCTTCGATCCTTTTTAGCTTTAGATTAGTAACCGGTGCTACAATCAGCGGAAATTTTTCAACGGTGACATTGGCTGCATCTAACCCAAACCCTTTTTCTTCTGAAAGACTATGCTCTTTCAGCCAGAAATGGAATTTCATAATTACCCTCTCTGTAAAGGGTAGTTCATTATCCTGGCTTAGATATTTTTCCATCACCATGAACTGGAAGTCGCCAACCGTGTTGCTGCTGGCAAGGCTTTCATACCGGCTGATGATATTTACCTCTTTATTAGCCACTAAATCTTCTACCACTTTACGGAACATGAGGTTGATTCTTGGCTCCATGCGGAAACCTAACTTGAAATCCACCCGGATAATATCATTTGGAATGATATGCTCCACTTTGTACTCACAAGTGTAAGGATCATCTACCGTATCCACATGTACAAACCAATAAATGTCGGCACGTTTTGGTTTTTTATTTAAAATGGAGTAAATAATTTTATGCTCTATCTCTTTCGGATTATTGGCACTGGTCAGGTAAACAAGGTGAGTAGCATACTTGGGAACAGATTTATCATTACTTAGTTCCTGAATTTTAGGAACGTAATGTTCCATTCTTACAAATTCGACATACCTGTTTTTAATTTTTCTTGCCCGGTACCAGATATACATTATCAGGAACATGAGCATGCCAATTAATAAAGTAATATAACCGCCATGAGCAAACTTAACCATCAATGCAACCAGAAATCCCGTTTCTACCACGAGGTAAATGCCGAGAAAGATGTAAATCAAGATCGGTTTCACCCGATTAAGAACGAGGTAATTGGCAAAAAGTATAGTAGTCATCAGCATGGTGATGATAATCGCCAATCCATAAGCTGCTTCCATGTTTGATGTCTTTCTGAAGTACAGCACAACTCCTACACAACCTAAAAACATAAGGAAATTGATGGCAGGAATAAATAACTGGCCCTTTGCTTCTGAAGGGTAACGAATTTTAACTTTTGGCCACAGATTGAGTCGCATGGCCTCACTGATTAATGTAAATGCTCCGGAAACCATGGCCTGACTGGCGATTATAGCTGCAGCAGTAGCAATGATAACGCCGGGGATAATAAACCATTGCGGCATCAAATCGTAAAAAGCATTAATACTAAGGGATTTTTTTACTTCCTCCGAAATTTGAAGGCCGTTTCTATGCCAAAGCAAATAAGCTCCCTGGCCAAAATAGTGTATCAGCAGACAGGTTTTTACATATATCCAGGAGGTGCGGATATTACTGCGGCCGCAATGACCCAGATCACTGTAAAGAGCCTCTGCTCCGGTCGTACAAAGAAATACTGCTCCAAGAAGCCAAAACCCGCCCTGGTAGTTTTTGAGAAATTCAATTGCATAATAAGGACTAATAGCTTTAAAGATAGACAGGTCATCAAAAACATGTACAAGACCCAGTACCAACAGCATGGTAAACCAGATAAACATTACCGGGCCAAACAACTTGCCAATAGAAGCTGTACCAAATTGCTGTGTAAAGAAAAAAAGTGCAAGAATACTTAATACAATAATGACAACTGTATTACTTCCATCTTCTATTCCTAAATAGGGGAGTTCTTTTAAACCTTCGATGGCAGAGGTAATTGAGATCGGAGGGGTAATAATGCCATCAGCCAAAAGTGCTGCTCCGCCTATCATTGCAGGTATTACCAGCCATTTTTTTCTTCGTCTTACAAGGGCAAACAGAGCAAAAGTTCCACCCTCACCTTTGTTATCGGCCCGTAAAACCAGTATTACATACTTTATAGTAGTTTGCAAAGTAAGTGTCCAGATAATACAAGACAGACTTCCCAAAATCAGATCTTCACTAATTGTCCTTCCTAAAATAATTGCATTGAAAACGTAGAGCGGTGACGTTCCAATATCGCCATAAATAATTCCTAAGGCAATAAGTAATCCTGCACCGGTGATTCTATTGGTCGGTATTCTCACTTTATGACTAATTGTTTGGGTCTTTTCCTACCCGCCAGAGTCTAAGACTCAGGTGAATATCAGATTGTTTAGTCCTGCTTCAGGTTGCGGGCAAAGGTATAAGGAAAAACAATTTGAACGAACAAACCTTTGAACTTTACCGCTCGTCCATACTTGTTAGGGAGGTTATATTATGTGGAGATGCAGCGACTAAGGTTTTTCAGCGGTCGTTCATGTAATAGTAAAAGAACCTGCATCACCCATAAAATAACCCCCAGGGTTTTGGTTGGCAAAATGTAACTTTAATAAGAAAAAAATCAGGATAATATGAATGGTAACCGGTTGTTTTTCGCTGTATTGATGGTTTGCACGGGGCTACTGGCTACCGCACAGAAAATTGTGTATTCTGAGCCGGACAAAGACGATACCCGCCGGATGAATTTTGAAATCGCTGGTAAAATCGGCGCAAATTTTCTAGTGTATAAAAATACCAGGGGCAAAAACTGGATATCGGTACTGGATAATGATATGAAGGAAATTGCTAAGGTGGATCAGGAATATGTTCCCGATAATGACCGTATGATCAATGTTGACTTTTTCCCTTACAATGATTTTTGCTATATGATATATCAGTATCAAAAAAAGAATATTGTTTATTGTGTGGCTTCTAAGATAGGCCCGGATGGACAAAAGATTGGTGACATAACACAATTAGATACTACTCATATTGGTTTTGCCGCCAACAATAAAATTTACACCGTATTGTCAAGCGAAGACAAGAGTAAGCTGATTATTTTCAAAATAAACAGTAAGAACAAAAGATCTTATGTGATGACCAGTCTTTTAATGAACGACAAACTTGACTTGCTGAAAAGAAGCCGGATAGCAGTGGCTATGGAGGAACGGAATGAGTTTATTAATGATTTTTACCTGGACAATGAAGGCGATATGGTCTTCTGTAAGTTTTTTCGAAGCAATAATGATAATATCAGCAGAGCGGCTTTTGTAGTTAAATATGCACAGGCTGACACACTCCACATGAATGAATTGCGTATTGAGAAAACCTGGTTGGATGAGATCCATATTAAAGTAGATAATTACAACAAAAGATATTTTCTTACTTCTTTTTACTATCAGGAACGAAAAGGTAATATAGACGGCTTTTATTTTTACGTATGGGATAAAGTAACTGCACAACCTTATTTTGAAAGCACCAGTAGTTTCAGTGAAGAGTTGAGAAAAGAAGCGAGGGGAGATGCCAGTGTTAAAACGGCATTCAATGATTATTTTATCCGCAACATCATCACCCGGAAGGATGGGGGATTTATTATTGGTAGCGAAGCTTTTTTTACTACCTCCCGTTTTAATAATTGGAACCGGTGGGATTATCTCTATGGATCACCTTATATGTCATCTTTCAATAATAGTAATTATTACTCACCCTATTATAGCAATTCCTTCTGGGGTTCCCGGATGAATAATAGCCAGGCTGTTCGCTATCATGCTGACAATATTGCTGTATTATCATTTGACAATAAAGGCAAGCTGGAGTGGAATAATGTGATGGGCAAAACCCAATATGATGATGAGTCGGATGACTTACTTTCTTACCAGTTAGTGAATACCGGGGGAGAAGTTCATTTTCTATTTAACCAACAGGAGAGAAGAAATAATTTGTTGTCTGATTACAGTATTAACCCCGATGGAGTGATGACCCGTAATCCAACTTTAAAGAACCTGGATAAAGGGTATGAATTTATGCCGAAATATGGCAAACAGGTAAGTTCCCGGCAAATGATTGTTCCCTGCCTGTATCGTAACTATATTTGCTTTGCGAAAATAGATTATACGCAGAACTAATTAATACTATCCATTATCTGTGATTGGCATTTTTAAACAGAAAAACCCGGCCAATATTTTCTTGTTACTGGTTTTCGGAGTGTTGCTAAAACTTCCGATGTTTCTGCATCCGCATATACCGGCGGTTCGTGAAAGTGATGGAATTCTCTTCCAATGGATTCTAAAATTCCTCGATCCTACAGGCCGGTCAACTCCAATATTATATCCTGTACTTTCTTTTGGTTTAATATTCCTGCAGGCATTAATGCTTACACGATTTATCAACACCCAGCGGATGATGAGCCATTCTACTTTTTTTCCTGGCATGGCGTATATGCTTATTACCTCATTGCTTCCTGAATGGAATTATTTTTCGGCACCGCTTATCGTCAATACTATTCTATTGTTTGTACTTTCAGCGTTATTTAAAATATACAACCAGTCTAATGCCAAAGGAGCTATTTTTAATATCGGGCTGGCTCTGGGCATTGCATCCTTCCTGTTTTTTCCTTCCATTACTTTTATTTTCTGGGTCTTGCTGGCTCTTGCAGTAATGCGTCCTTTTAAATTAAATGAATGGGTACTTTGTATAGTTGGCATTACCACACCATTTTATTTCTATGCTATTTATCTTTTTATCACCGATCAATGGAGCTGGCAACATTTGTGGCCGTATTTTTCTGTAGGTATGCCTTCAATTAAACAATCAGTATGGCTGGCTGGCAGTGCGTTTTTATTAGTAGTACCTTTTTTAGTTGGTGGTTACTATATTCAGGAGAATTTGCGGCGAATGCTGATACAGGTAAGAAAGGGATGGAGTCTTTTATTATTGTTCTTGCTGGGTGCTATTTTTATTCCTTTTGTAAATAATATCGATACATTAGAAAACTGGGTAATGGCTGCTGTTCCTTTTGCTGCTTTCCATGCCTGCGCTTATCTGTATGCACCTTTACGGATTTTACCGCTGCTTCTTTTCTGGCTTACCGTAGCATTTATTTTGGGTTACCAGTATTATGAGCTTGGGTGGTAGAGAGAGGTTATGAGTTGTGAGTTAAGAGTTTCGAGTTTGGCGTACTTCCTAATCTGTGAGTCTCGCAACTCGTGGCTCGAAGCTCGAAACTTTTTCTATTATCTTTACTTTTTATACCATAATCCCTCAAGTATGAAGTTTGGCGTAGTTGTTTTCCCAGGTTCTAATTGCGACAGAGATATGTTTGATGCCCTTAGCTATGACCTGGGGCAGGAGGTAACGATGCTCTGGCATAAGGATAAGGACTTAAGTAAATTCAATACCGAAGATTGTATTATCCTTCCCGGTGGGTTTTCTTATGGTGATTATTTACGTTGTGGCGCTATTGCCCGTTTTAGTCCGATGATGCAAAGCGTAGTAGAGTTTGCCAATGCAGGTGGAAAAGTATTTGGTGTGTGCAACGGTTTTCAGATTTTATGCGAATCTCATTTATTACCGGGTGCATTGCTTCGGAACGGTAACCAGCAGTTTGTTTGTAAAAATGTTTTTATTACAAACGATTCAGAAAAAGTGTACAAAATACCAGTAGCACATGGGGAAGGAAGATATTACGCTGAAGAGAAAATATTAAATGAACTGGAGGCCAATGGACAGGTAATTTTTTATTATTGTGAGGAGACAGGCAAGGTTACTGCTGAAGCAAACCCCAACCAGGCTATCCGCAATATTGCTGGTATCTGCAATTCCAACCGGAATGTATTTGGCATGATGCCACACCCGGAAAGAGCTTGTTCAACAGTATTGGGCAATACAGATGGCCAGGAAATTATCAAAGCTTTGCTGATGGCCGAACAACTTGTTTCCTGATTCAGCCATCTGATCCTTAAATAATGTATAATAGTCATTTTTCTTACAAATCAAGGCTTTAATGGGGTGTAGATTTGCAACAGTGATATTTTAACAGCCCTCTAAAGCAAAAATCAGGATTTTTGCGTACTTAAATAATGAAAAGCATGAAGAAATTATTTGCATTGGCAGTTGTTGTTTTTATGACGCTGAGCGTAACCGCTCAGTTAAATCCTATTACCTGGAGTTTTACAGCAAAAAAAACGGGGGATAAGACGTATGAGATCATTATGAAAGCCACCATTCAGGCTAAATGGCATCTTTATTCTCAAACGCAACCGAACGATGCGATAGCTATCCCTACTACCTTTACCATTAATGCCAACCCATTGTTTAAACTGGACGGCAAAATCAGTGAAATCGGCAAAGTAGAGAAATACAAGGATGTTGAATTGGGATTATCTGCCAACCAGTATTCTAAAACAGTAACTTTTATTCAGAAGATAAAAATGAAAGGCAATGTAAAAACCAATTTCAGCGGCAATGTAGAATATCAGACCTGCGACGACCGCCAATGCCTGCCGCCCAAAAAAGTTAAATTTAGCGTTACTCTTAAATAGAAAAAATGAATTATGTTTTTGGATATAACGGGTTCTTGTAAAAGAACTCGTTTATTTTTTTATAAATAGAATTATAATGCCATTAATAAAAAAACTAATTGCTGCTTTATCATTTCTACTTTTCTTTTTCGCTTCAGGATTTTCTCAGGATAGTCTTGGTGCCGTGCATGAATGGAAAGTGGAGAGTAAAAAAATTGATGAGGGGAAATATGAATTAACTTTTAGCGGTGTCATTGCCGGAGATTGGCAGGTGTATGTGCCCAATCAAACTTTATTAGAAGTAAAAACAACAGAACTAAAATTTCCTGACTCAAGCATATTGCAGGAAGGAGACTTTGTAATAGAGGGCACTCCAAAAGAGATTAGTAGTATCATTTTCGAAGGCACCAAAGTTAATATCTATGAAAATTCATTACAATGGAAAGCCATCATTAAAATTAATGGAACCGTTCCTGCCAGGTTACAGGGTACGCTGTATTATTCTTATGGAAAGAACGATGAATTCTATCCCTCCACAGTAGTTTCATTTGTAACGGCCATGGAAGGCGGTGCTGAAGCTGCCAGTATAAAAATAGCCTCGATTGATATAAACAAACCACTAAACAATTGTGGCGATGACGGTACAAAAAATAAAAGCTTAATCACCATTTTCTTTTTGGGTCTGTTGGGAGGATTGATTGCCTTGCTTACTCCCTGTGTTTTCCCTATGATTCCGGTAACGGTTACCTTTTTTACCAAAAAGTCTACCGACAGAAAAAAGGGCATTACCAATGCCATTCTGTACGGACTTTTTATTTTCCTGATTTATATACTTATTACACTGCCATTTCATGTTGCCGGTAAAGCTATCAGCCCTGAAATTTTCAATAATATTTCAACTAACGTATGGCTGAACCTTGCTTTCTTTGCCATTTTTGTGTTTTTTGCCCTCTCATTTTTTGGTTTGTTTGAATTAGGACTACCTGCAGGGTTGGCTAATAGAATGGATTCAAAATCAGGCCTTGGCAACCTTGGGGGTATATTTTTTATGGCAGCTACGCTAGCCATTGTTTCTTTTTCCTGTACCGGACCCATCTTAGGAACTTTATTGGTGGGTGTTGCCGATCAGGGTGCCTGGCCATTAACAGTAGGTGCTGCAGGCTTTGGTATTGCATTAGGATTGCCATTTGCTTTGTTCGCCATGTTCCCGCATTGGTTGCAATCATTACCTAAGTCCGGTGGATGGATGACCGATGTAAAAGTTGTGCTGGGTTTTCTTGAACTGGCGTTAGCCGTTAAGTTTCTTTCTAATGCTGACCTGGTAAAGCAGTGGGGTCTTTTAAAGAGGGAAATATTTATTGGTCTTTGGGTATTGATAGGTTTACTCACTGTTTTATACCTGTTAGGTAAACTAAGGATCGGGCATAGTTCCCCGGTAAAGAAATTTTCCTTTGTTCGAATCGCATTTATCATACTTTTTGCAGCTATTACTATTTACCTGATTCCCGGGCTTACGAATTCAAAAGCGGCTGATCTTAAAATAATCAGTGGTTTTCCGCCACCAAGAACTTACAGCATTTACAAAATAGAGAAAGGAAAGTCAGGCATTTTTGAACCCATGCACAATGATTATGAAGGAGCTTTAAAGCTTGCAAAGGCACAGAACAAACCTATCCTGATTGATTTTACGGGTTGGGCCTGTGTCAATTGCCGCAGGATGGAAGAAAAGGTATGGCCAAACGCTGTTGTGGACAGCCTTATGCGAAATGAATTTATAGTTGTTTCACTATATGTGGATGAAAAAAAGAATTTGCCTTTGGCAGAACAGACAGTAGAGAAACTTTCCAACGGAACAGAAAAATCAATTGTATCTGTTGGAGATAAGTGGTCGACTTTTCAAATAGAAAATTTCGGTGCCACTTCGCAACCACAATATGCCATTATCAGCCAGGATGAAATAGCTTTAACTAAAACAAAATTTTATACTCCAGATTCAGGGGAGTTTATTAAATGGCTGGAGTGTGGGCTTGATGCATTTAAGAAAAAGGGGAAGTAAAAAATAATACTTTTTACTTATTTCAGTTGCGTACATTAAAAACTAAACGCAAACCTCAAAAACAATCTTCTACAATTACAACCCATCTGCACTGCATCCCATGCACCACCGGTCTCCGTCTAAAGACGCTCAATAATAATTTATTGTTTTTGATTATAAAGAGCCGGTCCTTTTTTTACCCGTACCTGCATCGCATATTGATAAGTGTCGAGAAGAATTGTACTGATATTTTCTGCGGGTACAAAGTGAAATACTTGATCAGCTTATCCAATGTAAACCGCTGGGACCAAAAGCCTTCTTTAGTGGCTGTAAAAGTATCCCCGGGGTTGGTGATGATTGTCATACCCATTTTTTGATAGGAGTCTTCCTGTTTTTGACGAGTAAAATCATTATCAATGTAACAAGCCCCCAGTATTATTTCACCTTCAGGATTTAGTTTTTGAAATGCAGCAGAAAAAATTGTATCAAATACAGGATTAAAAGATAAATCTAATCTTTCTTCCTGATGCTGATAATTATCGAAAGAAAAATGCGCAGGATAAAAATTTCCTCCGGTAAACCAGGTGGTCAGTATAATATCATACTGTTTTTGCCATTGAGCCAGGTTTACTGCATCAAAATAATAAGCAGTTACTTTATCCTGTATTCCTGATTCCAGTATGGTTTGTTCAGACATTTCCACACAGGCCGTTGCATTGTCGGTGCCATCGTACAAAGAGATTTTATCCCAAATTTCTTTTATCCGGCTCAGGTGTTTTGGCACTCTTGCGTTGCCAATACCAATATCGAGGATGGATAATGGCGCCTGTTTTTTTTCAAATAGCTCAGTTATCACTTTCTTTAATTCAACCATTTCGGCCCACTGTGCCTGCACAAGGTATTCGCTTATATAATTATTGTCGAAAGATCTCCTGACCGTATTTTCATTATCATACATTGCCATAACTAACTGTTTTTCTGTGCTACAATAACAAAAGTGTCAAATGCATACGATGGCCGGTCTTCAATTTCTTTCACACTGAAATTACAAAGCTCAAGAAATAAACACAAATCATCCTTTGTAAAGCAACGCACCGTTGAATTGTCCTCAGCAATTTTATTCAACCCGCCGTTCTTATCTTCTTCAAAATAAACAGAGTCCCAGTTAAATGTCCAGCTTTCATTACCGTTTACAGACCAGTAACTTTCCCGGTGAAATTTCCTCCCTTCAAACTCAGCTTTATGAATAATCTGCTTTCCGTTTTTAATAACACGAATAAATTTAGCAGCATCAATATTATCAAAGCAAAAAATCCCTTCATTTTGCAAATTTTTATTGATGGTATTGAATGAATCCAGCACCTCCTTATTAGTCATCAGGTAGCTTATTGATCTTCCGGCTATAATACAGGCTTGTTTTTTTTGCTCCAACTGAAAACTCTTCATATCAGCTTCTATAAATTTTGCCCCCGGACTTTTTCTTTCAGCAATATCAAGCATTGTTTTATTTAAATCAAGCCCGGTATAGTCAAATCCGTTTGCAGTAAAACGGCTTGCCAGGCTACCGGTGCCACAGCCCAACTCAATAACTGATCCGGCATTATTTTTTTTTAATTTATCGCTGTAGTATGCATACTCTTCATCATAATTGATGAAAGTCTGGTACATCATTTCATAAATTTCGGAATGGTTGGTGTAGAGATTATTCATTGGAAACAGAAAAGAGGCCGAATCAAATTGACTTTTGAGACAGCCTCCTTAAATATAAATTGTATTATTTAAAACTTAAATACCAATGATGCCTGGAATAATGTTCCCAGCTGACTGAACTGCGAACCATTATAGCCTAAAATACGGTAACGGCCGCTGAAAGATAAAAATCCTTCCAGTAACTCTCTGTCGGTAGTATTAGCCAATGTAGCTTTTGCTGCTGCATAATCAGGATCACCCGGCTTGCCCGTTAGTTCTAATTTCCATTTTGGCAATACATTGAGTATATTATTTATGGCAACATTAAATGAAATTTTATTTGTAAAACTATATCCAAGATTTAAATCTGTAACAACGGCAGATTTGAAAACCTGTTTGATGTTATTCATAATGGAACCGCCATTATCCAAATCCTGGAATTTTGTGGGTCCAAATAAAGTATTGTTTAAACTTACACCAAATTTTTTCAAACTATAATCAAATCCAAGAACTGCCTTATACTTCGGACGGCCTTCAGTTAAAAGGGAGGTGATTTGTGTACTTAAAATGGTAGCACCGGCAGATTTAATGGCAGGAGGGTCATTGGGTGTACCCACAATTTCGTTATTTGTTGTATAGTTACCGGCTAAATTAATCCCCAGTTTTCCGGAACCTAAAACTATGTTTTTATAGTTGGCTACTAAATCTATGCCCGATGTTTTTGTTTTAACACCATTAATAAAAAATTGTACACTGGCTAAATCGAAATTTCCGGCCCCAACACTGTTACCTTTAAGAATACGGCCTAACTCTGTGGTTGGGGTTGCAAGCAGTTTATCGTCGGAGTTAATGGAAGAACTATATACAATCCTGTCTTTAATGGTAATGCTGTAATAATCTACCGTAATATTCAGGTTCTTTGTTGGATTAAATCCTAAACCAAATGTGAAGTTATTTGATTTTTCAGGCGTTAATAAAGGAACGCCTAAAGCAAAAGCCTGCTTACTCCTGTTATTAAATAAACCAGATAACACAATGGTTCCGCCTGCAAAAGAAGCCTGTGTTGATTGCGCATAAATCTGGTGAAGGGTGGGAGCTCTAAAACCTGTTGAAGCGGAAGCCCTGATTACAACTTTGTCATTTGCAAGTTTGTAACGGCTTGACAGTTTCCATACAAATGCACTTCCGAAATCACTGTATTTTTCACCACGGATTGCACCGTTTAATAAGAAATCTTTTGAAATATCCCATGTTGCATCAGCATATGCCCCTATGTTGAAGCGGCTGTTGGTAGTTGCATTTTCTGCCCGGATACCCGGAAATGAGTTAGAGCCTTCCTTAGAATAAGATGCAGTATCTCCTGCAATAATTCTATATGTTTCTTTTCTTACTTCAGCACCGAAAGCAACACTGACATGATCACTGATGGATTTTGAAATATCGTAGTTTCCAACAATATGCGAAAAATTAAAACCGCCCGGTTTAAATGTTGTAGGGCTGGCAGCACCTAATGAACGGTTCACCGTATTTTCTACTGTATATAATTGTTGGTTGCCGCCAAATGTTACAGCAACATCCTGCGTCCAGCCATTTATTAGATTTTTAAAACCCAGTGTTGCATTATAATCAAACAAATCGCCTTCAAAAGTTGGTACATAGCCTAAGTATCCTTCATACAAAGGGTCTGTGCCGCCGGTATAGTTAGGGGCACCGGGTATTCTTTTATGTAACAGCCCTGCATCAGTCCTCCAATAAGGAGTTCTGTAATTAGCAAAACTTTTTGCTTTCTTAAACACCATGGCAGCATTACTATAAAACTGTCCGTTGTCGCCCACTTGTAAACCTAAATTATAATTAAACTTACCTGCCTGTATATCACCAGACCCATTGATATTATTTCCAGTTGGATACTTTGCTAAAAATGCAACAATGGCAGCATCTGCTGCTGGTGAACCACCAAAAGTTGCTATCTCAGTGGGTATATGGATTATGCCAGACCGAACTGCACTGTTTTGCTGACTGAAATCAACTGTATAATTAATAAAACCCTTTGAACCAATATTGGAACCGCTATTATATGCGACACCATAGTTCTCACCGTCCCCTTTGGAGGTAAGGCCGCCATTGAATGTAAGTGTGCTGTATTGATACCTGTCTTTTAGGATCACATTCATTACACCGGCAATAGCATCAGAACCGTATTGTGCTGAAGCGCCATCCCTTAATATTTCAACCCGTTTAATCGCATCAACAGGAATTCCTGAAAGGTCAGCTCCTGTTTCTCCGCGGCCGGGGGAAAACTGAACATAGATTAATGAACTCAGATTTTTTCTTTTGCCATTAATAAGCACCAGCGTACGGCTTGGTCCGAGGTTTCTGATTTCATAAGGATCTAATAATGTAGTGGCGTCATTTACAGGTGTGTTAATAGTGTTAAAGGAAGGTACCCGGTATTGCAATTGCTTATCAAAAGATACTTGTCCTGTTGATCTTAAATCAGCCGAAGTAAGAACATCTACAGGGAGAGGAGTAGTTACCGAAGTTCTGGATAAAGAACGGGAACCTGTAACAACTACCTGGTTCAGTTCGCTGATATCCAATAGCAAAGTTATATTTGATACACTGTTGGCTGCCGATACTATTTGTGAAATATACCCCACAGAAGATATTTCAAGTTCATCATCAGCATTAACGGACAATCGAAATGATCCATCCCCTGCTGAAGTGGTACCCTTACCAGTCTTTTTAGACTTAATGGAAACCCCGGCAATGGGAATCCCATTTCCATCAACAATTTTTCCCGAAACAGTTTGTTGTGCAATGGAGGTTAATCCAAAAAGGATTAAACCCAAAAATACAATCAGACGCTTACTCATAAATTTTTGTTTTGGTTTAAAATATACTAAATATAAAGTAAAACCAGTCTGCCACCATGATTATGAGAGTAAAAAAAACCATTGTGTTGAAGTTGTGGAAAAGTATGATTGGTATCAATGAATAATGAGGAGGAATTATGCTTTTCACATGAATCAAATCGATTTAGTTTTGGCAATAGTTTACCCCGCATTTTTGAGAATATTACTTCTACCAATAAGAGAAAGGCAGCCACAGATTACACAGATTAACACAGATAAAAATAGTTTAGCCGCAAATTGCAGTAATTAAAATGTAAGAAAATATTTTGCCGAACGCAATCTATCTATTCGTCTTTAATTGTATTCGTTAGTGCTATTTGTGTCATTCCCCCATAAGGCGGTGCAGGCTGTGGCTAAACAAAAAGGGGCGTCAGCCCCTTTTCAATCTGTGTTAATCTGTGTAATCTGTGGCCTGTATTTACTTTGCTGCGACAGCAGCTAACTTCTCTGTAGCTACTTTTCCGGAATACAGCTCTAACGCCTTTTCCAAACAATCCATCGCCGCATTCAGCGAATCGAGGTTCAATACATAAGCAAGGCGGACTTCATTTTTTCCAAGACCCGGTGTTCCGTAAAATCCTGTGGCCGGTGCCAGCATCACCGTAGCATTATTATAAGAAAAATCTTCCAGCAACCACTGGCAGAATTTATCACTATCATCGATCGGCAATTTAGCAATGGCATAAAAAGCACCGCCCGGGTTCGGACAATAGACTCCCGGCATGGCATTTAAACGGCTTACCAATAAATTTCTGCGGCGCAAATATTCAGCTTTTGGTGCATCAAAATAACTATCAGGTAAATCAACCGCAGCTTCGCCCATGATCTGCGCCAATCCAGGCGGACTCAATCTTGCCTGCGCAAATTTCATCGCTGCATCATACACCGGTTTATTCTTAGTAACCAACGCACCTATTCTTGCACCACAGGCACTATATCTTTTTGAAATTGTGTCCATCAGCACCACATGTTGTTCCAGTCCTTTTAAATGCAAAGCACTTACATACGCACCATCATAACAAAATTCCCGGTATGCTTCATCGCTGAAGAGATACAAATTATGTTTAATGCAGATTTCTTTCAATGCTTCCATCTCTTCCAGGCTGTACAAATAGCCCGTCGGGTTATTCGGACTACAGATGATGATAGCTTTTGTTTTATCCGTGATAACTTTTTCAAAATCAGCAATAGGGGGCAGGGCAAATCCAGTTTCAATACGGGAAGTAATGGGTACTACTTTCACTCCGGCAGCACAGGCAAAGCCATTATAGTTGGCATAGAAGGGTTCGGGAATTATCACTTCATCACCGGGATTCAAACAGGTAAAAAAGCCAAACAGGATAGCTTCGCTGCCACCAGTGGTTATCAGAATCTGATCGTAGGTTACATCAATGCCCACTTTTTTATAATACTCCACCAGCTTGCGGCGATAGCTTTCGTTGCCGGCGCTGTGGCTGTATTCCAGTGTTTTTATATCGGCATTCCGCACCGCATCTAATATAGCAGGCGGTGTTTCTATATCGGGCTGGCCAATGTTCAGGTGATACACTTTAATTCCTTTCTTCTTGGCAGTTTCTGCAAAAGGCACCAGTTTTCTTATTGGCGAAGGTGGCATCTGCTGGCCACGGTCAGAGATTGTTAGCATGTGGGCAAAGTTAAGAAACTGAATGGTGAATAGCGGGTTGTGGTGAAAGGTCATACTTCAACTGAACAGGTTGTCGCCGAACTAAATATCATGGTCAGTTTATCGCCAACGAAAGTGACATGGTAGGCTAAATTCTACTGCTGAAATAAAAGGGCGAAGCAGAATTTTTTGATTGTATGCTTATATGGCAATTGCATAAAAAAACCGCCTCCAAAAGGAGACGGCAATCATAGGGAATAATTTACCTTTTATTATTGATTTTTTTTATAGTGTCCTCGCTTGTTACCATTTCCATTATTATGTTTTGCTTTTTTGTTCTTATAATTTCTATTATCATTATTCACATCATCATTACTGTTGTTGTTACCATTATTCCAGTCGTTATCAGTACGGCCTCTGTTTCTTTTTTCTGTATTATCATTATTATTATAGTTTCCAGATTCATTGATCCTGACTTGTCCGTTAGCATCTACGAATATATTAACATCATTATTATATAACTGGAAATTAGAAGAAGAAACTAATGTTCTCCGCTTGCCAAAAAGCCCTTTTCTTACTTCGTATACCTGAACAGCATGTGTGCCCTGATTCAGGTTGGGAATAGTGCTATTGCCATAATAGTTGGCACCGTCAATACTGACTTCATAATTATTATTACTGGTATTAATTCTAACCATAGGTTGGCTGTCAGTTGCAGACAATGTCAATGCAAACAGGCTACTAAGAATGAAAATTGATATTTTTTTCATAATTTATTTGTTTTAAACAGTTGTCACCTTTTGTACTCACCGGGAAA
>JBKJLR010000262.1:0-3727 GCA_046596865.1 Chitinophagaceae bacterium | reverse complement strand
TTCACCACGGTGATGATATAAATGGTTAAATAAAAATCCTCTTATCACCTGTATTTTAGGCATGGGAGGCATAATATCCTGCCCGCCCATTTGCATACGCCAGGTGTTCATGAATTTTGATTCATCTGCATTCTCCAGTACCGCTTTTGCAGCAGCAATATTTTCCTCCAGCTTATCAACAATGTTAGAGGCTTTGCTTATATCGCCTTTATCATATTTATAACCGCCCATATCAAAAACATCCTGGTTGATGGTACCATCAAACCAGTTATATACTTCTGCAATATGAGAGCCTAATTGTCCCACTGACCATAAATGTGGTTGCGGCCTGTAGTCCAGTGCAGAATCAGGAATGGCCTTTAATAAATTACGGGTGTTATCTGCTTCATGTGCAAATTCACCCAGGAGTGCTTGTTTAATCATTGTATAAAGTTTTGTGATATAAATTTAATTGTATTAATTGATTTGAAATATTTTTTCTGGCCTGGCAGTTGTTCCTCGCAATAGTGGAGGAAAAGCGGTAAAAAGTATCCTGCCTGCCGGTTTACCTCCCGAAGGCATGACAAGCAGGCCGTCAGAGGTTCGGAGTTTCCCGCCAGAAGGGGACAGGGTATGACCAGGAAACAGCCTTGCAAAAACTGCATTCATCCTTTACCTTTATGTATTGAAGTGGTATATATTTCAATTTGATAGGCTGAAATCAAAAAACATGAAAAAACATTTTTTATACACCCTTTTTTTTATCTTCTGTATTAGTACGGCAACCTTTAGCCAGGACAATCTTAATTTTCAGAAATTACCAAATGCCACACAGAAAGTATTTATGCAAATAGCTGCAAAATATCATACGGGACCCGTTGATTACAGTTCGGTTGAAAATGATATAAAGAAAAGTGGAATTGATCTTTCCAATATGCCTATCGAGGATGCAATCATGATGATGTTCATGCTGATTGCCGATGATGCCAGGAAGGACATGAAAGAGATGCTGAATGATATGAACGCAACAAGGCAGAAAAGAGCCGCCCTGCGACAGTCTGAAGAATTGATGAAAAAGCAAAGGGATTCTCTGAAAAAGAAAATGGAAGTTCATTACCATCCTGATTCGCTGGTAACAGCAAATGCTCTTAATAAAAAAAATCTACTGCTACAGCAAAATAGCCTGCAGCAAAAGGAGGCTTTAACTTTAGAGACTAAAGCAACAGCAGCTAAAGCTGCGGCAGAGATACATCTCCGTTCCATAGAAGAGGCTATAATTAAATTGCAGAAAATAAAAGCCGGAAGAAAATGGCAGTAAATTTTCTTTTCTCCCTGGCAGGTTTTATAAAATTTAACCTATATAGCCTTATTGCAGAGTATGGGCTTGTGTGTAAAGCGGAGCCGGCATTAATCTCCACCCTGGCAAGTGTTCGATAAAAAACCAAACACGGCATAAAAGTCATTAATTAACTTTATCGCAAACAAACTTTCAGGTATGAAATTTCTTTCTCTCAGACCTTTTGTTCCTTCAGGTCCCGATTTTGAAAAGGCAAGGGATTTTTTTGTGGAGCTGGGTTTCCACCTTGCCTGGGACATGGGCGATTATGCCGGTTTTGAAAACAATGGGTGTGCATTCATTTTGCAGCGTTTCGAGAACAAGGACTTTGCTGAGAATTTTATGCTCAGTGTAGGAGTAGAAGATGCGGATGCATTTCGTAAGGAAGTAATCGAAAAGCAATTACCCGGAAAATATGGTATTCGTATAGGTGAACCCAGCAATCAACCATATGGCAGAGAAGTAAACATCATTGACAGAGCCGGGGTTTGCTGGCATTTTGTGCAGCAATAAAGATGTACTTGCCGTTATCATGCCAGCATCTCAATTTTGGTAGTGAACAGGAGACCATGAAGTACATTATTTTTACTTTATTGTAAAAGCCTGTTAAGCGCCTCGTTGAATTCTTCTAAAGCAAAAGGTTTCTCAAAAAACAGATCCGCACCGTTTTCCAAAGCAACGTCCCGGGCAGAACCCAACCCGGACATCATGATAATCTTAATAGAAGGATACTTTTTCTTGATATAGGTGATAAAATCAACACCGAATCCATCGGGCAGCTTATTATCCAATATGATGACCGAAGGTTCGTCTTTCTGAATATATTCATCAGCCGACAAAAGATTATTTACATAATCGAGTTGGAATTTTCTTTCAGCAAGGATCATATCCAGCACTAAAGCTAATTCACCATCGTCTTCAACAACCAGTACTTTTTTTGACATATTTTTTTTTATTGCAGTAGGATTTGACATATTTCTTTTTTTATGGATTAATATATTGTCTGGGCAGCTCAGATTTTTATGAAATAAAATTATAGCAAATAATCTGTCTCAATTTAATTTTTAGAAAAAATTATTTACAGATACTTGTTCCGGCCTGTTGTCAACCCTGGCAGATGTTCAATTAAAAAATCATACCATTGTTGATGTTTAATTACCTGAGGTAGCTAACAATTATTGCGCCAGCATCGGACCTTCCGTATAGCTGTTGATTATTATAGACCAGTTGCGGGTGACCGAAAACCCCGGCCCCGGCGTAAGGCAAAACTTATCTTTGCACCTAAACAATGAACTATGGAATTAGGTGTGGGCATGTTTGGCGATCTGCATATTAATAAAAAAGGTGAGATACAACCTGCAGGGCAGCGTTTACAGGAGCTGATTGAAGAAATAAAACTGATGGATGAAACAGGGCTGGACTTTTATGGCATTGGTGAGCATCATCGTCCCGATTATGCCGTATCAACACCGGAAATAATATTAGCGGCTGCTGCTACTGTTACAAAGAATATTAAACTCGGCAGCGCAGTTTCAGTATTAAGTTCCGCAGACCCCGTAAAACTATATCAGAGTTTTGCTACGATAGACCTGATCAGCAATGGCAGGGCAGAACTGGTAGCCGGCCGCGGCAGTTTTATTGAATCGTTCCCGTTGTTTGGTTACGGACTGGAAAATTATGATGCGTTGTTTGAAGAAAAATTAGACCTGCTGTTGAAAATAAATAATGCTGAACGCATCACCTGGAAAGGCAAGTTCAGGCCTGCATTAGAGGACCAGCAAATATTACCCCGGGCTGTAAATGATAATCTGAATATATGGGTAGCCGTAGGAGGTACACCTGAATCTGTATTGAGAGCCGCAAAACATGGCCTTCCGGTGATCTTCGCTATTATTGGCGGCAACCCGGAGCAGTTTAAGCCTCTGTTTGATTATTATAAAGAAGCCTATCAACGTTTAAATCATGATATGAAAAAATTCCAGGTGGGTGTACATATGCATTCTTTTTTTGGAAATGATGGACAGCAAACTGCAGATGAGTATTATCCATTATATGCTGCACAAATGAATAGGGTAGGGAGTACCCGTGGCTGGCCTCCTTATCAAAAACAACAATATAATATTGGCAGAGATAAGAAAGGTCATTTACTAATTGGTGATGCTAATGAAGCGATCGATAAAATTCTGCACTTGAAGGAATTGTTTGGCCTTACCCGGTTTTCAGCACACATGGATGTTGGCGGACCTTCGCATCAGTCGCTAATGAAATCAATAGAAATATATGGGACAAAGATTGCACCCAAGGTGAGAGAAGCATTGCAGAAAAACAAGTAGCACTTTCTTCCTTCAAAAAAAAATATTAAATCAATTAATAGCAATCAATTGCTGATCGTTTATTAATCTCATTCTATAG
>JBKJLR010000191.1:0-4812 GCA_046596865.1 Chitinophagaceae bacterium | reverse complement strand
ATAAATACACGGCCAAAGGCAACTTAGTGGCCGTTATCAGTAATGGGACCGCTGTATTGGGCCTCGGTTTGCTGGCTTCAGGGCCAATATTACCGAGGCCCAATACAGCGGTCCCATTACTGATAACGGCCACTAAGTTGCCTTTGGCCGTGTATTTATAAACATTCTCCACATCAGCTGCAATTTCTAAACAAGGCGCAGCCACACCGGGTGAATAAGCAAGAGAGAGATCTCGTTGTGTTTTTGCTTCTTTAGTAGGAACTACTTCTATTTTACCTGGCCTTCCTTTGGAATGATATTCGAGGGCCTGTTGTTTGCGTAAGTCGTTTGACATAATTCTATATTAATATTCTCCTTTCTGCACAGTATTTTTAAACGGGATGTAATGTACAAAATAATAATCCGAACAATTTTCCGGCGGAAAAGTGTTCAAAGACCATGACTGTCGGCTATTAAAAATCTTCGAGATTCTTTCTTATTGTCCGAATGACAAACTTCGCAGGGAATGACAAGAGTCCGAAAGTTTGATTTATCCAAATTGATACACTAATGGAAAAAGTTGTTAATAATGAAATTATTATTGAACCTTATACGGAAGTCCCCAGCCAGGCCATCATTCCAATACCAATCTCAATTGCATTTTCATCAATATTAAAAGTAGGAGTGTGTACACCTGCCGTGATTCCTTTTGCTTTGTTCATCGTGCCGAGGCGATAAAAACAGGCAGGTATTTGTTGAGCATAATAACCAAAATCTTCCGCACCCATTCGAAGCTCGGTTTCGCTTACATTTTCTGCCCCCATATACTCGGCTGCTTTTTTCATAGCTACAGTAGTTGTTTCTTCATTATTCATTACACAGGGATAGCCAACATCAATATGCACATCAGCTTCTCCACCCATTGCATGGACAAGGTTGATTGTTAATGTACGAATTAAATCATGTGCTTTAAAACGCCATGTTTCATCCATTGCCCTGAAAGTGCCCATCAATTTTACTTCATTCGGAATAACATTCGTTGTATTACCGGCATTAAAAGCAGTAATGGAAAGAACGGAGGGATTAAAAGGATTATTATTTCTGCTTATTAACTGTTGTAAAGCAATAATCAAATGAGAACTGATAAGTATTGGGTCAATAATGAGATGAGGTGATGCCGCATGACCCCCTTTTCCTTTTATAGTAAAATATAATTCGTCGGCACTGGCCATTACTTTGCCACTGCGAAAACTAAGTTGTCCCACTTCCAGAATTGTATTTACATGCAAGGCAAGGATAGCTTGCGGTATTGGATTTTCAAGCACACCGTCTTTAATCATGAGCGAGGCACCACCGGGATTTTTTTCTTCCCCGGGTTGAAAGATAAGTTTTACGGTTCCTTCCCATTCGTCTTTTAATTCATTTAATATTTTAGACGCACCGAGTAAACAGGTGGTATGCACATCATGCCCGCAGGCATGCATAATACCCTCCTTCTTCGATTTATAGGAAATATCATTTTCTTCTTTGATAGGCAAAGCATCCATGTCGGCACGAAGGGCAATTATTCTTTTGTCCGGGTTTTTTCCTTTTATCAATCCAACCACCCCCGTTGTTGCTATTACTTCAAAAGGGATGTCCAATTGTTTCAATTTGCTTTGTACAAATCTGGATGTTTCAAATTCCTGGTAGCTCAGTTCGGGATGGGCATGAAGATGATGGCGGACTTCAATAAACTCTGGTGCATATTTTTTTGCCAGTGCTTTTATCTTTTCTTGCATGAGACAAAAATAAATAATCCCCGTTGGCTCACAGGGATTATTTCATAAACTATGTTAGTGACGATTTAAAGGCTTATATCATCATCAATACCTTTGCCTGATTTTACTTCAATAATATCTTTCATGATAAACACACCTTTGGGAAAATAAGTATTCAATCTTCGTTGATATGCCTCTGCATCTTTACGTTCTTTAAAGTTTCCGGCTTTTACCCTGAAATAGGGAGACTGGTACCACATATAAGCTTTAAGATCGGGAAAGAAAGTGTAAACTTTTGTTTTAGCAGCCATAGCCTCGTCCCGGTTGTTGGTGCTGATGATAATCAGCCGGAAACCTTTATCCGTTCTTCTGCCATCCCGGCTGGTTACTTCATTGATATTTGCCTGTTTTTTTACCAACAGATCAAGGCGTGGGTCTTTATGTACAATAACGGAATTACTGTCAACCGGTGTTATCCATGCAGAATCTTTTTGGGCAAGACAGGAGATGGTGAAAACAAAGGCAACGATTGTAAAAATAAATTTCATGTGTGGCATAAGGGTCAAATATCTTACCAAAATTAATAACTGGCCCCGGCACCGGAAATATTTTCAATGGGGTGCCAGGTAGTTTTTATTTCCTGGGTATCCATAATGAAGTAAGGTGATTGGCCTTCATTTGTATACCAGTTTATTTTATCATAGAAAGTAATGCGTTTCAGGTTCATAGCCGATTTTTCCCGTATCATTTTCTTAGTCTCAGAATTATTTTCACAGTAAATGGTTGCATTTACATCCATATGATCAACAAACCAAGAGGTCAGTTCAGCTGGTTTGCCTGTTAAAATATTAACAACTCCACCCGGAAGATCAGAGGAATTTAATATTTCGGCAAATGTAACAGCACAAAGAGGTTTTGTTTCGGAAGCCAGCACCACACAAGTATTGCCGCCGGCAATAACCGGGGCAATGACTGAAACTAATCCTAATAAAGAATCACCCTGTGGCGCAATAATGGAAACAATCCCGGTAGGTTCAGGAACAGAAAAATTAAAATGCGAAGAAGCAACAGGGTTGACAGCGCTGAATATTTGCTGAAACTTATCGCACCAGCCGGCATAATATATCAGGCGGTCAATGGCCAGGTTAACCTCTTTTTCTGCTTTTGATTTAGTTGAGTCCTGTTGGATAAGTTCATCAATAAATTGTACTTTTCTTCCTTCCAGCATTTCAGCCATTCGATATAGAATCTGGCTGCGGTTAAATGCAGCTCTTCCGCTCCATCCACTTACCGCACCTCTAGCAACAACAACAGCATCCCGGAAATCTTTTCTTGAACTCAGGCATATATTCGCCAGTTTTTTTCCTGACGCATTGATGGGAATATAATAACGACCTGATTCCGTTCGTGGGAATTGTCCGCCGATATAAATTTTATAGGTTTTCAGCACTTCAAGTCGTTTGGATGAAACAGGTCCGCCTGCCCGACGGGCAGATTTTTCCAAACCGTTCTCACTTACTTTAAGGGAAGATTTTTTGATTGCTTTTTCCATCTTTATTTTTTTAGCCGGGAAGTAAATAAGACGGTAAGAAAACTTTCCGCCTTCCCATCTTTCCGGCAAGTCTTAATTTATAATATTTACATACGCCGACAATCCATGCAAGCCACCTTCTCTTCCAAATCCACTTTCCTTATATCCACCGAAAGGGGATGAAGGATCAAACTTGTTAAATGTATTTGCCCAAACTACACCGGCTCTCATTTTCCTGGTCATATTAAAAATTTTAGAGCCTTTATCTGTCCAGACACCGGCACTTAAACCATAAGGTGAGTTGTTGGCTTTTTCAATTACTTCATCATCAGTTCTGAAAGTAAGTACAGATAATACAGGCCCGAAAATTTCTTCTTGTGCAATGCGGTTGCTCTGAGCTACATTGGTAAACATCGTTGGCCTGCAGAAAAAACCTTTGGCCGGTAAGCGGCAGGAGCTTTCATACATTTCAGCCCCTTCTTTTTTGCCAATGCTGATATATTTATGGATAATGTCTAATTGTGATCTTGAATTGATAGCGCCGATATCTGTATTCTTATCCATCGGATCCCCAACTATCAATGATTCAAGGCGATCTTTTAATTTTCGTATCACTTCTTTGGCAACTGATTCCTGCACATACAGTCTTGAACCGGCACAACAAACATGTCCCTGGTTAAAATAGATGGCGTTGATTACACCTTCCACTGCCTGGTCAATCGGTGCATCTTCAAAAATAATATTAGCCGCTTTACCACCAAGTTCAAGTGTTGCTTTTTTATTTGTTCCGGCAATAGCCCGTTGAATAATTTTTCCAACATCAGTGGAACCGGTAAAAGCAATTTTATTTACATCCGGATGATTAACCATGGCAGCACCGGTAGCTCCTGCACCACTGATGATATTTACAACCCCGGGTGGTAAATCTGCTTCTTGAATTATTTCTGCCAGCTTTAATGCTGTTAATGATGTTGTTTCTGCAGGTTTTAATACAACCGTGTTACCTGTTGCAATGGCAGGAGCAATTTTCCAGGCAGCCATTAATAAAGGAAAGTTCCAGGGGATTATTTGAGCGGCAACCCCAAGAGGTTCCGTTGTACGATTTGGAAAAGCATATTCCAGTTTATCAGCCCAGCCTGCATAATAAAAAAAATGATTGGAGGCAGTTGGCACATCAAAATCACGGCTCTCCTTAATAGGTTTACCACCATCCAATGTTTCAATGATGGCAAACTCTCTTGCTTTTTCCTGCATTAAACGGGCAATGCGAAAAATATATTTGGCCCTTTCTTTGGACGGCATTTTCTTCCACACTTTATCGTATGCATTCCTGGCTGCCCTTACTGCTTTATCAACATCAGCCGCACTGGCATCGGCCACTTCACTCAGTTTTTCTTCAGTAGCCGGATTGATAGTATCAAAATATTTTTTACTTAACGGTTTTTGCCATTCACCATTAATGAAAAGATCATATTGTTTATTAATGGTAGCTGCACTTTTGCTTTCCGGTGCAGGCGCATAGGTCCATGAAGTATCAAACTT
>JBKJLR010000153.1:0-4934 GCA_046596865.1 Chitinophagaceae bacterium | reverse complement strand
CTTGCCGTAATTGACGATGCCTGGAAAGAACATCTGAGAGCAATGGATGATTTGAAACAGAGTGTGCAAACAGCTTACCTGGAACAAAAAGATCCGTTGGTTATTTATAAAATGGAGGCTTACAACCAGTTCAGCAATATGAACAATGATGTGAACAAGGATATTGTTTCATTCCTCTGCCACACTTCCATTCCAATACAGCAGGAAAATACACCGCTTAAAGAAGGCCGCCAGCAAAAAACGGATATGAGTAAAATGAGGGCTAATAAGGATGAAGTGGATAATGCCGGTCAGGATTATGCTGCAAATGAAAAGGATAAATTTGATCCGGGCGGTGGAGGGGAGGTGATAGTAAAACAGGAGCCTGTAAAGGTGGGGCCAAAGGTTGGCCGGAATGACCCCTGCCCCTGTGGAAGTGGCAAAAAATATAAGCAATGCCACGGGAAAGAAACTTAATCCTGAGCCTGAAGAAAGGTTCTGAGACCAGCGAGTCTATGAGTTTTTCATTGTTTAATGAACACAACACAATTATTGGGATTGTATTATGATTGCATGAACAGGCCAAGCGAAAGGGATGCAATATTTACTACATTATTTGAAACTGTTGGAGAATATGCAGATCATAAAGATCGGACAAAATTTCTAACAGTAAGTTGATCTTTTTGTTTATACGAAAAAGCGATTAAGCCTTTCTTTTTTTAATTCTTAAAAAACTTTATCTTAGATGAGTAGCACCATCGTTCCATCTTATTCCTAACTAAGGCAATCTGAGTTGGACAAAAGATTTAAGCCGTCTAATTAAATATTAGATTCGATATCACTAAAGAATTAATTGAAGTCAACAATCATGAGCATTATTATTTCTCAAGACGGTAAAAACGCCCAAAAAATTGATAAGTCTGATTTTGAGAGAGAGGGTTATCTGCAAAATTATATTCACGAAAACCCTGAGTCAATCCCCGTCTACGAAATAGAGGAAAGCAAAAAGCTTTTTGTGGTAGCCAGAGAATTTCCGACCGAATCAGGTCGCATCGACGCATTAGCTATAGATAAAGACGGGGACATTTATGTAGTTGCAGGTATTCGGTGAATAACACGTCGTGGTCAGTGTCCATAATGCAGCGAAAGGTCTCTACCAGCCGCTTCTACCAAGAGCTGCACAAGGCATCAATCAAATTATTATAATCTTCAAGGAGTTGCTTAGTATCAATAAAAGAAACTGTTATGCTTGTTCTTCCCATGACGTGTGTCCGTAGCAACATATATGCCCACGTATTGAAAAAAATTCCCCGTATTACAACATACAAGAGAGACCGTTCAGCAATTGCAAACCCATTTTAAACAGGATAAAAGTGGCGTTAGTTTTGATGATAAATTTTCTTAAATGATACTTGTATGAAAAAAATTCTACTCATTGCAGTCACCCTTTCAGTATTATCAGCCACAGCCCAGGATGCAACCATAAAAAAACTTAGTTCAGAGTCCAATCGCAAAATTGCAAAAGATCCGGCTGATACAATACTCAAAACATGGAGAAAGGGCGGGATATACAGCCTGAACCTTTCACAGGGCTCCCTGAGCAATTGGGCGGCAGGTGGTGAGGACTTTTCACTGGCAGTTAATTCTCTTTTGAACCTATATGCTTTTCACAAAAAGGATAAACATAGCTGGGACAATACATTTGATTTTAATATTGGTTATGTAAAGACAACCAGCCTCGGCAGCCGCAAGAATGATGATCGCTTTGACCTGCTTTCCAAATATGGCTATGGCATCAGTAAAAAACTAAGTGTGGCGCTGCTTGCGAATCTTCGTTCGCAGTTCTTCAAAGGATATATTTACCGCGACAATACAAAAACATTTTCCTCTGCTTTTATGGCCCCGGGTTATTTTTTATTGGGCGCCGGTCTTGATTATAAACCCAACAAAGATCTTTCTGTTTTTTTCTCACCGGCAACGGCCCGTTGGGTAATAGTAAGGGATACGGCATTATCCAATAAAGGTCTTTACGGGGTAACACCGGGAAAGAAGTCCAATTTTGAATTTGGCGCTTTTGCTTCCATCTCTTACCTCAATGAAATAAATAAGTTATTAACCTATAAAGCAAGGCTTGATCTTTTTTCAAACTATCTCCATAACCCGCAGAATGTGGACCTCTATATGACCAATACGCTGAATGTAAGGATATCAAAAATATTATCGGCTACCTGGGGCCTTGACCTGATCTATGATGATGATGTAAAACTTTTTGGGCCCAGCAGAACCTCCCCTGCGTTGCAGGTAAGGTCGCTTGTAGGGATCGGGTTGCTGGTAAAATTCTAATACTAAACTCCCGGCCGCTGTGAGTTTACGTCTAGAGACGCAGGAAAACCCCTTTTTTATGATTTTAGGGCCTGTGAATAACCACTTTTTTATATAACTGCACAATTTCAAAAAAAAATTATACGTTTGTCTCCTTATTCATTAAACCAAAATCAAAAATCATGAAAAAAGTATTCGCAATAATAGCACTTGTGGCTGTTATGACATCTTGCAAAGACAAAAAGAAGGATGAGAAAAAAATGGACGAGACGACTACCACTACTCCAACCACCACAACCACCACCACCACAACAACAACACCGGCTGATCCTACCACCACAGCTACATCAGGTGTGCCAACTTTTTCTGATCCGGAAGTGCAACAATTTGCTAATGACTATGCGGCTTTTATGGCCAATTACAAAGCAGGAATGAAGGATCCGGCTAAAATGCAAGATCTTACTAAAGACATGCAGAAGTGGACTGAAAAATCACAAAAAATTGGTATGAAACTGTCCCAAACTCCGGATGAAGCAAAAAAATGGGCTGATTGGGTAATGGTTGTCAGCAAAGACATGATGCCATCAAACTAATATAATATTTTAGCTCTGATAAAATCCCTCCGCATAAACTACGGGGGGATTTTTATTATCTAACTTTAAGGCACCAAAACTTTTCCATGTATCACGCCACCAAAAAAAAGGTTCACGGATTACTGCACCCGGAAATAGTGGGTGATAAACACTGGGATAAGATCATTAACGTTTTCATTATTATATTAATAATCCTGAATGTGGTGGCGGTAATGCTGGAAACAGTACCCTCTTTACATGATGAGCCGCATGAAAAAAAATTCTTCCGGTACTTCGATCTTGTTTCGGTCATAATATTTACCATTGAATACGTACTCAGGGTATGGAGTTCGAATCATGAGGAAAAATATAAACATAGCATCAAAGGCCGTCTAAGGTATATGCTTTCACCCGGAGCCCTTATAGACCTGGTTGCTATACTTCCTTTCTACCTGCATGTCATTATTGGTTTTGATTTGAGAGTATTGAGAATTCTGCGTTTGATGCGGTTCTTCCGGCTATTCCGGCTAACAGCCTACATGAAGTCAGCTCAAATGATTGTTAATGTATTCAGGACCAGGAAAAATGAATTATTACTTAGCTTGGTGCTGGTTATTTTTTTAATTATATTTTCTTCCTGCGCTATTTATTTTGCCGAACATCTCCATCCTGTAAATAAAGATAAGTTTACCAGCATACCGGCAACTATCTGGTGGTCGGTAGTAACACTCACCACCACGGGCTATGGCGATATGTACCCGATGACAACTCTCGGAAAAGCATTGGCAAGTGTGATTATGCTTACGGGGGTTGCATTTTTTGCATTACCTGCTGGTATCATTACCGCTGGCTTCCTCGAAGAGTCTAGAAAAAATAAAAAACATCGGAACACTATATGTCCACATTGTGGTAAAAACATTGAAGCTGACGATTCCCTTCATGATCACTGAAAAATTAAAAAACCGTCACACCTGAAGCATGACGGTTTTAGTTTCTTTATACTTATATATCCAGTTAAAAGCCTTTTTTCAAGTTATACTTCTGATTATACCGGTCATTAAGTTGTTTGTGTTTGTCATTCAAATCAATTTTACGCCCCTGGATGAATGCCTCTGTGACGTTGCTGCTCTTCATATCTAATATATCCCCTTCACTGATAATAATATTGGCATCCTTTCCTGCTTCAATACTTCCAGTTTTATCAGCCACACCCATAATTTTTGCGGCATTCAAAGTAATAGCGGCAAGAGCTTCCTCCTTAGTAAGACCATATGTAACCGCAGTGCCAGCATTGAAAGCAAGGTTACGGCCACGGGTTTGGGGATCATCATCCGAGATGGCAAAGTTTACACCGGCTTTTTGCAAAGCTGCTGCTGTTTTATAAGGTTGGTCCACATCATCATCTTCTGCTGTGGGCAAACTGTGAGGCTGCCCCAAAATAACAGATACATTATTTTGCTTCAGGAGGTCTGCAATCTGATAGCTGTCGCTTCCCCCTACAATCACCAGGTCAAATGCAAATTCCTTTACAAAATCAAGTGCAACCAGCATTTGTTTTACTGTATTGGCATGCACATATAATTTTTGTGTTTTATTAAAAAGTCCTTTGGTGGCTTCAAACTTCAGATTGGTTTCGTCATGTGATGTCTCTCCCAGGTAGGCTTTGGACATACGGAAAAATCCTTTGATGCCTTCCACTTTTTCCAATGCTTCCTTTACCGGGTCCGTAGCAGGTGCTTGTGGGCCACTAATATTAAATCCGCCAAATCCACCCCTTGGCCGGGCCAGCATAGATGGCATATACAAATGCATTCCTGCATCAGTTTTATAGGCAGCATCTTCCCAATTCCAGGCATCTAGTTGTACCACTGAAGATGATCCTGCCAGGAAACTTCCCTGTGGAACAATATTGGCCAGCAAAACTCCATTAGAACGAAGCGTATTGATAACTTTTGAATCTGTATTATAAGCAACTATAGCACGGACATTGGGATTGAATTCGCCAATTTCCTGTACATCATTGGAAGCCCTTACAGCAGATATGCCGACGAGGCCAAGATT
>JBKJLR010000040.1:0-6491 GCA_046596865.1 Chitinophagaceae bacterium | reverse complement strand
GAAGGATCAAAGGATGCGGTTTTTATTGCGAACAAAAATCTTGTTTTTTCTGAGGTGAATCATTCTTCGCTGGTATTGCTGCAATCCAGAAATGGACAACTCATTGGCCGTACATTGTATGATTTTATTAATGATAATAGTCAAAAATCCCGGATCCGTGCTTTAGTAAAGAACGACGGAAAAATTGATGACCTGGAGGTAAAAGTGCAGGGTGATGACAAAGACATCAAAACTTGTTTATTATCTCTTTATGTACTGAATGATGGTGACAAAGCACCCGTTGTACATGGCATTATTCATGACATTACCAATATTAAAAAAGCTGAACAGGCAAATCTTCAGTCGGAAAAAGTGGCAGCCAATGAAAGGCTGATCCGGATGCTGGCACATGAGATCAGGAACCCGTTAAATAATATTATTCTTTCAGTCGACCAACTGTTACCCGAAAATCAAGATGAAGGAGAAATAAATTTTTTAGAAATCATCCAGAGAAACTCAAAAAGGATCAATCAGATAATTTCCCAGCTGCTGACTCTTGCCAGTCCCGCTGAATTGGTTTTTGAAGAACATACAATGCAGGAGATCATGGATGAAAGTATTGGCCTGGCCATTGACCGTATAAACCTCCAGAAAATTACTCTTGAAAAAAATTATGACTCCTCTCCAATGGTAGTGTCCGTTGATAGAAATAAATTAGTTATTGCTTTTACCAACATCCTCATCAATGCTATAGAGGCAATGGAGAGTGACAAAGGAAAATTGTCTGTTTTCCTGGATGCGGCGTCGCCGGACGTTTACAAGGTTTCCATTAAAGATAATGGTCATGGAATTCCCCAGGAATACCTAACTAAGTTGTTCGACCCGTTTTTTACATTAAAAAAGAATGGAACAGGCCTGGGTCTTACTGCTTCTTATTCTATCATCCAGTCGCATAAAGCTGCTATGCAGGTGGAGAGCAGTGTGGATGAGGGTACTAGTTTTATAATAAGTTTTAATAAGAATTAAAAAATATTTACCATAGACTCCAGTCCACTGCAATGGTTTCATTTCTGGAGGTGGGTTTTTGTAATCCATTGGTAAGTTGTTCAACTCTTTCACCAACTATTTTTTTCAGTTCGCTTATTTTCATAGTGGGAAATTTATTCATGGCTTCCAGGATAGAATAGGTAAACACACCATTCTTCAGATCATTTCTTTCCAATGCAAACTGGGTTCCGGCGGCAGCGGAGATGATGGTGGCGCCGGTGCTTTTACCTACATTGACAAAGAGGCTTTGCATCAGTTCAAAACTGTTCTTTAATCCCAAATGGCCTTCTTGTTTATAGCCGACTGGTTTTAATCCTTTGATTAATGAATCAGAAGATGCATTCAATGTAACAAGATCTTCCTTATCTACTTCACCACTGTGGCAGGCATCTATCAGCATTAGTTTTTTTCGGGCAGGGATGCTGTCTAATAAATTTTCCAGCTCATCATAAGGCAATCCGTTTTGTTCTGGTTTGTCAAAGTTGACCGCAAACGTAGAAAGGTAATAATCATAATCTTTACTCAGCATACCGTGACCGGAATAAGCAACAATTACTTTATCATTTTCTGTTGTTTGCAATAATTTTTGTTTTAATGCTTTTACATTACTGATAGTCACATTTTCATTAAACAGCGTATCAATAATTATATCGTCTTTGTATTTCTCTTTCAGTTTCTTCGATAGATCCCGGATGTCTTTGGCGCTGTATTGAAGATTGTATTGATTATCGGCAAACTGGTCAATGCCAATACCGATAAATCGTATTGACTCTTTTTGTCTTAACGCCGGAGTATAATTTACCGTCAGTGGCATACGGTAGCTTTCCGTTCCATTTACATTGGTGATGGATGTTTCTATCTTGTTTTCCCCTTGTGAAAGTTTTACAGTAATCGTTGTATCAAAATCATTTTTGCTTCTTTTACGGATATTTATTCCCCGTTGTCCAAACAGTGGCGTTTCATTTACCCATAAGTTGAAACGGTCAAGTTTGTAAGTACTATCACTCCCTTTAATTTGAAGTGACAGGTTTCCATCCTTTTGGTTAAAATCAATATTACCCCTGTTTGTAAAATCTGATTGGGGAATGCTGTTTCCTTCCCGGAAAGCCGTGGTATCAATACCCAATTTTCTTATTCTTTTTTCATAAGCTTTGCGATATGATTTTATTAATGACGTATCGGTACTCCCCATTTCTTCAAGTACTTTATCCGGGCGGTTGTATTTTACATCCAGTTGTTCAAAGGTCACTATGCCTGCAGCCGGAGTAATGTAATGCAGCAATTTTACGCCACCCTGTGTAGACATATAATATCCTGCAGGAATTTTTAAAATATAATCATCCGTTTTTAAAGATATCAAAGAATATATCTGCTTGCCCGTTTGCAAATCAAAGAAAATAATTTCACTGTTCCTGCTAGAAGAAATTTTATTGTTTTCGAAAGACACATCTTTTAAAAAAGTATTGTTGCCTAAATTTATAGTACGGATCTCCTTACCAGAATCAGTGTCCCATATTTTTACTGTGTTATCATTGGAAGCAGTTAAAATATTTTTACCTTCGGGAAAAAACAAAGCCTTTGTTACACTTTGTGCATGGCCTTCCAGTGTATATTTAATTTTTCCAGTTTCAGCATCCCATGTCCGGGCAATGTTATCGCCCGATGCCAAAAGAATAAGTTTACTGTCAGGAGAAAATTGTATGCCGTTTGGATATTGCGTATAGCCTTCAATATCATATAGCAAATTACCTGTGGCCACATCCCAAACTTTAGCGGTATTATCTGAAGCTGCCGTAAATATTTTTTTTCCATCAGGAAAAAATTCAGCAACTCTTATTTCAAATTGGTGTCCTTTTAAAGTAAAAATTATTTTGCCGGTACCCGCATCCCAGATTTTGGCAGACAAGTCATTCACCGGCCCCGTAGAGGCAGTTAATATTTTTTTGCCATCGGGAGAATAAGTTGCTATATCAACGCCGTATTTACTACTGTGGCCTTTAAGAGTAAACAAAACTTTCGCAGTTTCTATATCCCATACTTTGGGTGTTTCATTCCAAAAAAGAGTAGTCACCAAATTTTTTCTATCCGGAGAAACTTCTGCAGAAACAACACAACTATTATTGCCACTGAAGTTTTTCAGGAGCTCTCCTTTTTGTACATTCCATAACTGGGCTACGTTACAGGAAGTAATAAGAATATTTTTACCATCTTTTGTAAAGCTGGCGTTATTCAGCATTCCTTCGCCGGCAGTAAAAAAGTGTAACAGTTTTCCGGTACCGGTTTCCCAGGTTCTAATATATGCCCCATCCGTAGCCGTTAAAATAGTTTTGCCATTGGGGGAAAACCCGGTACTGATTACCTGCTTGGTAAATCCTTCAAATGAATTCAATAATTTATAATTATTCAGACTCCAGGTTTTTGCCGTAAAGTCGGCAGAAGCGGTTACCATTTGCCGGCCATCCGATGAGTAAGAAAAATCAGTTACGGCATTAATATGGTCTGTTAACAAGTGTTCCTGTTTACCGCTTCCTGCATTCCAAACCCTGATTGTATTGTCATATGAAACAGAAATTATTTTGTCCCCATCCGGAGAAAAGGCAACATTTCCAACATCGGAGGTGTGGCCTTTTAAAATAAATAATAATTTCCCTGTAGCAACATCCCATACGGTAGGTGCATAATTATCTTTTGGGGAAATGACAATTTTCTTATTGTCAGGAGAAAATCCTGCCGTACTAACTCCAAACTTGTTTCCGCCCAATGTATATAACAATTTACCGGTAGCGGCGTCCCATATTTTTGCAGTATGATCTTCTGATGCGGTTACTATTTTTTTCCCGTCTGGTGAATAACTGGCCATGTTCACTTCGCTTTTATGACCCGTTAAATCAAATAATAATTTTCCAGTTCCGGCATTCCATACTTTAGCTGTCATATCAGCCGAGGCTGATAAAAAAGTAGATCCATCTGGTGAAAACATTACAGTTTTAACACCTCCTTTGTGACCATTTGTTTCAAAGGTCAGCCTACCATCAGCCACATTCCATACCCTTACTATTTTATCATTTGATGCAGTAATTATCCGGTTGCCATCTGAAGAAAAGTGAACATCACTGGCCCAGTAATCATGTTTAATTGTCATGAGTAATTTTCCAGAAATAACTTCCCAAATTTTGGCTGTGTTATCCCAGGACCCGGAAACAATTTTTTTTCCATCCGGCGAAAAATCAATCCGGGTTATTTTTTCTTTATGGCCTTCCAGGCTGTGAAGTAATTTTCCGCTCTGGCTATCCCATAGTTTTACCGTGTAATCATCAGACCCTGTTGCAATCATTTTCATATCAGGAGAATATTTCGCATCAACCACCTCATTAGTATGCCCAATTGGAATAACTAATTGTAATGATTGCGAAAGAAGAATATTAGTACACAGCCCGAAAAGTGTAAGCAGTAAAAGTTTATACATATTAAATATTAAATTCTGTTTTAATAATCGATGCGATACCGGGAAGCGATATAGTTTACCAAACATTCCAATTCACCGCAATCGTTTCATTTCTGGAGGTAGGTTTCTGTAATCCATTGGTTAATTCTTCCACTCTTTTACCCACAATCGTTTTTAATTCACTAATCTTCATCGTGGCATTTTTTTTCATCGCTTCCAAAATGCTGTAGGTAAACACACCGTTTTTTAAATCATTTCTTTCCAGTGCAAATTGTGTTCCTGCAGCGGCAGAGATGATAGTCGCTCCTGTACTCTTACCAACATTTACAAAAAGAGATTGCATGAGCTCAAAACTATTTTTTAATCCAAGATGCCCTTCTTGTTTATAGCTGACTGGTTTTAATCCTTTTATTAAAGAGTCCGAACTGGCATTAAGAGTAACCAAATCTTCTTTATCCACTTCACCACTATGGCAGGCGTCTATCAGCATCAGTTTTTTTCGGGCCGGGATGCTGTCTAATAAATTTTCCAATTCATCATAGGGCAAACCATTTTGCTCCGGCTTGTCAAAGTTGACTGAATAAGTAGAAAGGTAATAGTCATACTCCTTGCTCAGCATACCATGACCGGAGTAAGCAATGATCACTTTATCATTTTCATTTGTCTTGAGCAATGCTTGTTTTAATGCTTTTACGTTACTTACCGTTACATTTTCATTAAACAACGTATCAATAATAATATCTTTCCCGTATTTCTCTTTGAGCTTAACAGATAAATCCCGGATGTCTTTGGCGCTGTATTGCAAATTATATTTACTGTCAGCAAACTGGTCTATACCAATACCAATAAATCGGGTTTTCTCTGCTTGCTTTACTGCCGGCACATAATTTACTGTCAATGGTACCCGGTAGCTTTCAGTTCCATTTACATTGCTGATACTGCTTTCAATTATATTTTCGCCTTGCGACAAACGGAGAGTAATCGTAGTATCGAAATCATTTCTTTTTCTTTTGCGAATACTGATACCCCGCTGACCATACACCGGCACTTCATTCACCCAGATATTGAAGCGGTCTAGTTTATAAGCTTTATCAACACCTTTTATATGCACTTTTAATGTTGAATTTTTTTGTTCGTACTCTATATTATCCCGGTTTACAAAATCAAACTCAGGTACACCATAGCCTGTCCGGAAAGCCAATGTGTCAATACCCATTTTTTTAATCCGCTTATCATAAGCTTTTTTATACGATTTGATTAGCAGCGAATCTTTATTTTCCATCGCCTCCATCACTTTATCCGGGCGGTTATATTTAATGTCTAACTGTTCAAACGTAATTATTTTATACTCCTTCGTGACATAATGCAGAAGTTTCGCAGCAGCGGGAGTACATTGGTAATAACCCTTCGGAGAAACAATTATCCAATCGGCTGTATCTATAAAAATGATTTTATATTTTTCTATTCCGGATTTAATATCCCAGAACCGTATGCTGTTATCAATGCTGGCTGTTATAATAGTTTTTTCATCTTTACCAAATGCTAATTGATTTACCCAGCCCATATCTCCGGTAAAGGTTTGTAGTATTTTAAAAGTTTTCATATCTACCAGCCTTACAGTATCATTCTGTGCCAGCAAAAGGCTGTTCTTATCCTTTGAAAGTTTTATGGATACCGGATCCACATAGGCCCATTGTCTTGGAAATACAATTACTTTATTTTCAATCTTATTGGTGGAAAGATTCCAGATGCTAATACCAGTGTTGCCGCTGCAAATAACATGGGTGCTGTCTAATACTTCCAACTCATTGTATAGGTCATCCCTGCCAATAACAGAGTCGTTATAAATAATCTTAATTGTGTCTTTATAAAAGAAAAGGTTATTGGAAAGTTTTGTAGTTAGTATATACGATTTATTATCGGGTAAAAATTTTACAGCAGCAATTTGCGATGCCTTACTAATTTTTATTGCTTTTTTAAGGTTATTGTCCCAAATTTTAAAAACTGCACTATCAACTAT
>JBKJLR010000387.1:0-3711 GCA_046596865.1 Chitinophagaceae bacterium | reverse complement strand
GGCTGATTGGCCAATTGAATATATACATCATCCCGGTGGATGCCGGAAGTGGTTCGCTGGGCAAAACAATCTTTGGTTCGGGTTACTTGTAATAACTCCGGGAAGTTAGCTTGCAGTAATTCACTCTCGTAAAACAAGTTGACCTCTTCCTGTTGATTGGCGATATTGTTGTAAAGATGTTTTACAATGGGCAGAAAGGAAACGAGAAATTCTTTTCGGTTATTGAAAATAGTATTTCCGGGTTTGATAAGCTGTTCGTCTAATACACCAAGGAGTGAAAGGTCTTTATTCCCGGTTTCTGCAAATGATTTTAATAATGAATTCCGTTGCTCCAGTATTTTTTTATAAACAATTAAATGCTGCATATACTCAGCATCCAATTGACAAAGCAGTACATCCAGGAATGTTCTTCTTTCCTTGCTATCGCCGGTTATAAGTTCTGCATCATCCGGCGCTATCACTACACAAGGATAGCGGCCAATATGCTGCGAAAATTTTTCATAAGGGCTGTCATTTATTAAAAACTCTTTCCGTCCTGTTTCCCGTAGAATACAAACTGCTTTCTCCTGCCGATAGCTATCGGGCTTGTCATATAATTCGAAGTTTCCTTCCAGCCGGAAGCCGGTATTGCCATGCTGCACATTGTTGCCATCCAGCCGGGTAAAATAACTTTTGGTGAAACATAAGTAATGAATGGCATCCAGGAGGTTGGTTTTGCCTACTCCATTTTTACCGCAAATGCCAACAATCCGCTCAGTAAAATCAAATGAACGGTTACTGTAGTTTTTGAATTGAACCAGTGATATGTCCTGAAGACGGAGCATTAAGTGCAAGATAAGTTCAAAGTTTTAAGTTTTAAGTTCGCCAAAGTATCACGATACCGGTAAATTCCAAGGAGTTAGGGACTATAAACTTTAAACTTAGAACTAAAAACTTCATGACTTTTCCTTATTTTTGCGACTCAAATTTTTAGCCTGTGGCTACCAAATTTTCGAAGGAAACATACTTGTATTGGTACGAACTAATGCAGCTTATCCGCCAGTTTGAATTGATGTCGGAAGAGAAGTACAAAATGGATGGCAAGATCCGTGGCTTTTTCCATGCTTATATCGGGCAGGAAGCAATCGCCGCTGGTTGTATGACGGGTACCCGTCCGGAGGATTTGATGATTACTGCTTACCGTGACCATGGACTGGCTATTGCTAAAGGCGTTTCCGTAAACAGCTGTATGGCTGAATTGTACGGAAAGGCAACAGGTTGTGCAAAAGGAAAAGGTGGAAGTATGCACTTTTTTGGAAAAGATGCTGGATTTTTTGGCGGACACGGAATTGTAGGAGCACAGATTGGGACAGGAGCAGGTCTTGCCTTTGCAGAACAATATCGTGGAACTGACAATATCGTTCTATGTTTCTTTGGTGATGGTGCGGCCAGGCAAGGTATGCTGCATGAAACTTTTAACCTGGCGATGCTGTGGAAACTGCCGGTGATTTTTATTTGTGAGAATAACAACTATGCGATGGGAACTTCGGTAGAACGTACTTCCAACGTAATTGATATTTATAAACTGGCTGATGGTTATGAAATGCCGGCTGACACAATTGATGGGATGAGTCCAGAAGCAGTGCATGAAGGCGTTGGCAGGGCCGTGAAAAGAGCAAGAGAAAAAGGAGGCCCTACTTTGCTGGAGATAAAAACATATCGCTACAAAGGTCATTCCATCAGCGATCCGCAGAAGTACAGAACAAAAGAAGAAGTAGATGAATACAAAGGCAAGGATCCTATCCAGATGGTACTGAAAACTATCCTGGATAATAAATTTGCTTCACAGGAAGAAATTGATGCCATTAACAAAAGAGTGGAGGATATAGTAGTTGGGTCTGTAAAATTTGCTGAAGAAAGCCCCTGGCCTGATGATAGCGAGGTATTAAAAGATGTATATGTTGACAAGGAATATCCTTTCATTGTTGATTAATTTTTTCGGAGTCTTCAAAATACTATTGAAGTAAAGTTTTTAAAGTTTTCATAAATCAGAAATAACAAATACAATGGCAGACAAGAAAAATGAGCAGGAGTCGATGCATGACGAGATCGTAATTGAAAAGGCAAAAGACTTTTGGTCAAGGTTTAGTAAACCAATTATGATTGCCAGTACACTCATCATTGTGGCTGTTGGGGGCTGGTATATTTACCAGAACTATTTTAAAAAGCCAAAAGAAGATAAGGCTGTTGAAGCCATGTTCAAAGCAGAAGAATACTATCGTATAGACTCTGCCAGCCTGGCCCTGAATGGTGATGGACAGTATGATGGCTTTCTGAAAATTATAAGTAAGTATGGTGGTACAGATGCTGCCAACCTCGCAAGCTATTACGCCGGCAATTGCTATATAAAACTTAACGAAAACGAGAAGGCCATTAAGTACCTGAAGAAATTTAGCAGCGATGCTAAATCTGTACAGGCAAGAGCTTATAAACTGATAGGTGATGCTTATGCCGACTTAGGCAAAAATGCTGATGCCCTGAGCTACTATAAAAAAGCAGCCCGCCATTTTGAGAAAGATGAAGCAAACTCTGCTGAATATCTTTTCTATGCAGCGTACCTGGCTGACCGGGTGATGAAAGATCAGAAAGAAGCTATTGTTTTATATAAAGAGTTAAAAGAAAAATTTCCTGGAACCCAGCAGGCATCAAATGCGGATAATTACCTGGCGCAGCTGGGTGTATACAACGTAAATTAATTATGGCTGACGTTAAAAAGAGCAAACTTCAAAATATTGATACAGGCATTCTGAATAAGGATGCCTGTATTGTTTTGGTAAAAACGGAATGGAATGCTGCAACTGTTGACCAGTTGGAAAGAGGCTGCATCGCCGTGCTGGAAAAATATTCCGTTAAGAAAATTGTTGTTTTAACAGTTCCCGGGGCCTTTGAAATTCCATTTGCCATAAAGAACTATTGGAACAAAAACGGGAAAAAGAAAAAGCCAGATGCGTTTATAGCCCTTGGTTGTGTGATAAAAGGAGGAACTCCTCATTTTGATTATGTGTGCAAGGCAGTAACGGATGGGGTCCTGCAATTAAATCTTTCATTACCGGTACCAACTATTTTTGGTGTATTGACTGTCGATAATGAAGAACAGGCAAATGAAAGAATAGGAGGAAAGCATGGCCATAAAGGGGAAGAAGCGGCGATAACAGCATTAAAGATGATATCTCTTTAGGGAGAAAAAGGGTTTATGAACGTACAACTATTCATACCATGTTTTGTTGATCAGCTTTATCCTGAAACTGCTTTTAATATGGTGAAAGTGCTGGAGAAAGCCGGTTGTACGGTTAGTTATAACACTGCCCAAACTTGCTGTGGTCAGCCTGCTTTCAATGCAGGTTTCTGGGATGAGGCAAAATCGGTTTGCACAAAATTTATAAAAGATTTTAGTGGTAGTGATTGTATTGTAACGCCGAGTGCCAGTTGTGCCGGATTTGTACGAAATTATTATTCTAAATTGTTTGAAAACTCATCACTGCATCATGAAGTGGCAGATACGGGAAAACGTATTTTCGAATTTTCAGAATTCATGATTGAAATATTGAAAGTAGATAATGTGGGTGCCAGCATGAAAGCAAAAGCAACTTATCATGACAGTTGTGCGGCGCTGAGAGAATGTAAAATAAAAGCGGAGCCCAGGAAACTGTTATCGCAGGTAAAAGGATTGGA
>JBKJLR010000385.1:0-2541 GCA_046596865.1 Chitinophagaceae bacterium | reverse complement strand
CGCGAAACAGGCTGTTGCAGTTTAGATAGCATTAACGATGCCCGCTCAATGGCCGTTGAGTTTGGGTTTCCGCATTACATCCTGGACATCCGCGGTGAGTTTGGAGAGTTTATTATCAATAATTTTGTTGAAGAGTATCTTGCCGGCAGAACACCGAACCCTTGTGTGCTTTGTAATACGCATATTAAATGGAGAGCTTTATTGAAAAGAGCTGATGCATTAGGGTGTGAATTTATTGCCACCGGGCATTATGCAAAGATCCGTCAACTTGATAATGCCAGCCCGAATGGCGAAGCCGGGCGGGGACGGTTTGTAGTAAGCAAAGCTATTGATGATACAAAAGACCAGAGTTATGTATTGTGGGGATTACAGCAGGATTTGCTAAGCAGAACTTTATTACCATTAGCCCCCTACCGCAAAACAGAGATCAGGCAAATGGCATTTGACTATGGCTATCCTGAACTGGCAAAGAAAAGTGAGAGCTATGAGATCTGTTTTGTTCCTGATAATGATTACCGTGGTTTCCTGAAAAGAAGAGTTCCGGGATTAGAAGAAAAAGTAGCAGGCGGAAATTTTGTTGACAAAGATGGAAACATACTGGGCCAGCATAAGGGTTATCCTTTTTATACCATCGGCCAGAGAAAAGGCTTGGATATTACTTTTGGTAAACCTGTTTTTGTAACAAAAATTAACCCTGACAATAATACTGTGATGCTGGGCGATGAAGAAGACCTCGATCAGAATGAAATGATGGTAGGAAAAATAAATTTGATAAAGTACGATCAGATTACCCCCGGGATGGAAGCAGTAACAAAAATTCGGTATAAAGACAAGGGTGCTTTGTCCAATATTTATCCATCTGAACTAATCAATAACACGGCAACGATAAAATTCTACGAAAATGTAAAGGGTATTGCTCCGGGTCAGAGTGCTGTTTTTTATGAGGGTGATGATGTTATAGGCGGAGGGATAATACAGTCCGGAGTTTTGAGTCTGTAGCCGGGAGGTAAGTTATCAATAAAAAAGCAATTGACTACCGACTCCAGACTAAGGACTAACGACTGGTTTTCAGGCAATAAAGCCTAAAGTAATCCGTTTTTAGGCGGCAGGGTATGTTTCCCCGCTTTTTTTTGTAGTTTTAATAATCTAAAGTACCCTGATAAAGAGTATATACCCCAACAAACTTTGTATCTGTGAACACTGAAAGACCACTTATGAAACTAAAGTCAATAACCCGCCTTAGCCTTTTGGCTTTTATTCTATGCACCCTTTTTTCCTGTAATGAGAAAGAAGAATTGGTTACCGGTAAGATCAGCGAATATATGCCACTTGCTTCCGGCAAGTACATCACTTACCGCCTCGACTCTTTAGTATTTACCAATTTTGGAAGAACCATAGAGACACACCGGTACCAGGTAAAAGACCAGGTGGATGCAGCGATCACTGATAATCTCGGAAGGCCGGGCTATCGAGTATATCGTTACTTAAGAGATTCACTGGGAACATTACCATGGCAGGCAAACGGTACTTATTTCATTACCCCATTAGCAGATCAGGTAGAGATAATAGAAGATAACCTTCGTTTTATTAAAATACATATGCCCATAAAAGATGGTTTTAGCTGGAAGGGAAACCGATACCTGCCAACTGATCCCTACGGATCC
Source organism: Chitinophagaceae bacterium (assembly GCA_046596865.1). Taxonomy (GTDB): domain Bacteria; phylum Bacteroidota; class Bacteroidia; order Chitinophagales; family Chitinophagaceae; genus JJ008. The sequence goes on along the minus strand of JBKJLR010000385.1, from coordinate 877 downwards.
AAGTACAATTTCAGCAATGATGATAATATGGAAGAATGGGATTATTATTATGATGGACCCTCATCCACATTCAGTTACCGGGGAAATAATTATTCAGATGTCTTCAGCATTGAAGAAGTTAATGAATCTTTTAATGTTCCGATAACTTCTCCCACTTCTTATGCAGCCAGGTCAAGGGCAGTTGAAAAATATTCAAAAAATATCGGCCTTATTTACCGGGAATATGAAATGTGGGAATACCAACCCAACCCCGGTGGTTCAGGCGGTCCTTATTATACAGGCTTTGGCATAAGAAAGTGGATGATAGATCACAACTAATTTTCGCTTTGCGTTGTAAATTTGTGGATGGAAAAAAAGATGTGTAATGAAGAAATTATTACCCCTGTTATTATTTTTATCGGTTTTGGTAAGTGAATCTCAGGCACAGTTTACCCGGTACGTTATCAAATTTAAAAATAAAGGTGGTGGCCCTTACACGTTGGCCTCTCCACTGGTATATTTATCTCAACGGGCTATTGACCGGAGAGTTCGTTACGGCATTACGATTGACAGTGCTGATTTACCGGTAACTCCATCTTATATTAACCAGGTAAAAAATGTTCCCAATGTTACTTTATTGAATGTTTCCAAATGGCTCAATTCAATAACGATCCAGACAAGTGATGCGGCTGCCCTTACTACTATCAATTCTTTTCCATTTGTACAGGCTGTAAGCGGAATAGCTGCGAGAAGTGATTATGGGAGAATTTCCCCCAATAAATTTATTACGGAAGAAAGGATTACTGATCTGCCACCCCAATTGACAGAACGGATAGCTGCAGATTTTTTTAATTATGGAACCAGTTCTTATAATGAAATACACCTCCATAATGGTGAG
>JBKJLR010000241.1:0-5102 GCA_046596865.1 Chitinophagaceae bacterium | reverse complement strand
CGTGGTGAATCCTTTATTAAAAAAATGATCAGCCGTCGCAATTTGCTTACTCAGAGCGGCATGGCATATTATAAATTTATCTCCAGAAAAGTAAATATTATCGGCAGTAATGATAGAGAATATTTTAAAGTAAGTAATACCGATAAAGGCTTGCAGGTAAGGGTGTATGGCCTTGCAAGAGAAAATGACACCAGCTTTATTATGTATGACAGGGTTTTTGATCCTGCTGTAACAAGTGAAATAAGGTTATTTGGATTAAATAACGATGATTTCTTCTATATTGATTCTGCAGCTTCATCGAGGATTAAATTCAGAATAATAGGCGGCAAGGGCAATGATACTTTTGATCTTAGGGGGCATGTAGAAAGCTTATTATACGATATAAAAGCAGATGAAAATTTTATCATGAATGCAAGCCGGGCTAAAAATCGTTTTTCCTTGAATCCCCCGGTGAATGATAATACTGTTATAGGGTTTCAATATAATACTACCAGGTTTCCACAATTGTTAATTAATTCTAATTCAGATTTCGGTTCATCAGTAGGGATTGGTTTTTCAAAGAGAACTTTTGGCTTTAGAAACCTCCCTTATGCTTCTGACCAAAAAATTGCTGTGGTGTATTCTTTTAACCGTGCTTACCAGTTTTATTATAGGGGAGAGTTTAACCATATTACCCGTAACCTGGATGTATTGCTGCAGGCAAATTCGTTAAACCCGGGACAATTCAATTTTTTTGGAATAGGAAACAACACAAAAATTGATGGGTCCAAACCTGATAATTTTTACAGGGTGAAGTATAAAACATCAGAAATAAGTGCCCTTTTCCGCATGCGGTACCTACAAAATTTTCATCTGATGTTTGGGCCATATTATTTCCGGTATGCAAATGATTATAAATTTACTAAAGGCAATATTTTATCGATCCCCCAGAATGTAGGCCTTGATTCAGGAAATGTTTTTAGCAAGAAAACCTATGCAGGAGTAAAGTTTGCCCTTCACCTTGATAACAGGAACAGCGAAATTTTCCCCACACGGGGCATACATTGGGATAATGAATTTGTATACGCTGCCGGTATCAGCAATAGCCATAATTTTTCCCGTTATTCTTCAGACATGACACTTTATATAAGCAAGAATACCTCCAGATTAGTAGGAGTATTTAAAGCAGGTATCAGCCGCATTTTAAGCAAGCACTACGAATTTTTTCAGGCCATTACACTTGGTAATAATAATTTGCATGGATTCAGGAATAACCGCTACCAGGGCAGAAGTGCGGGATATGCCAGCATTGAGTTAAGGGCAAAGCTGTTTGATATTGATTCGTATATTTTATCAGGACCTTTTGGTCTTACCGCTTTTTATGATTTTGGTCGTGTAAGAGTGCCTGCAGAAAGAAATAAAACTTATCACAGCGCTTTTGGCGGAGGCTTGTATTTTATTCCATTTAATCTTTTTGTTATTTCTGCGACCGCCGGATATTCAAATTCAGAAAAAATCCTGATGTTCTTGCTGGGCACTAAGATCAACTTAACCTATTGATACGACATGGCTATTAGAGAATAGTTGCACAGCATGGAGTTTTTCCCATAACCGAATAATAAAGCATGAAACCAAATTATATAGTATTACCGAAACGTTCTGCCGTAAAAAAAAATGAAATAAAACGGATTTTCATAATAGCCATATCCTGGACATTTATTGATTTCCTGATTTTTATTACCCGCTTCGCCACACAAACTTATACGCCAAAATATGAAGATACCGATGCCGGTGCTGCAAAAACTATCTTATTGAGGGAACTGAATGTTTTTATTTTCAGCCTTATTATTGGTTACTTTCTCATCCTTGTATTAAAAAATTTTTTACGTAACCGATCACCCGGCGTAAATCTTATTATCAAAACCCTTCTCCTGGTGGTGATTGCCATTGCAATGAATTTCTTTATTTATTTTACTTATAGCCTGCTGATTGAACATAAACCTTTGGCCGACGCTTTCCAAAAGTTTGTAGAAAATACCTTTCGCAAAAAATGGCTTTTGGAAAAAATGCCGGAGTGGATTTTACTGTTTGTATTGACGCAACTGGCTTTAGAAATAAATGAAAAATATTCGCAGGGGGTCTTTTTTAATGTTATTGTAGGCAAGTATCTTCAACCCCGGGATGAAAAGAGGATCATCATGTTTATTGATTTAAAAGACTCAACCCCCATAGCCGAAAAGCTTGGACACACGGAATATTTTAAATTTATCCGGGATGTAATTTACTGCCTGGCGGCCGGTATAGCAGAATATGATGGACGGGTGTATCAATATGTAGGGGATGAGATAGTAGCATGGTGGCCAAACACACATGTAAATGCAAGAAAATGCGTTAATTCTCTTATTGAAGCAAGAAAAATATTTAATCATAATTCCGAAATATTTAAAAGGGCTTATGATATTATACCTGAATACAAAGTAGGCATTCATTCAGGAAACGTAACCGTAGGGCAGGTAGGGATAACAAAAAAAGACCTTGTCATAAGCGGAGATACTATCAATACAGCAGCCCGGATACGGAGTGCCTGCTCAGAACTGAACCAAAAGTACCTGATATCCAAAGAATTTAAAGAACTGCTGCAGATGAAAGATTGGCAAAGTGAAAGCATCGGCATGGTGGACCTTAAAGGAAAAAATGAAAGTATTGAATTATTTACTTTGAAGATCTAACCCCGGGCTTTTGTCGATGTTATTTTAAAGGCATATAACCTTTGTCTTAGAAGGAATTTAATTTATCTCCTGATCTCTTCAATCATACAGTGTATATTTAGCCTCAACAAAACTTTTGCAGATCGCAAAACAGGATCAGAACATGACAACAAAGCTTCTCACACTGCCCCGTCGATCTGCCGTAAAAAAACATGAAGTAAAGATCATTTTAGTGATTGCCCTTTGCTGGGTAGTTATAGATTTATGCTTGTTTATTTTTCAGATGACGTCAGGTTCATCAGCTTTTAAATATGCTGACCGTGAACATAATACGTCCCGGGCTCTTTTTTTGCGGGAATTAAATGTTCTTTTTCTTAGTCTTATTATAGGTTTTCTACTGGTAACTGTTCTACGGAATTTTTTAAGAAATTCATCGCTGTGGGTAAATCTGCTTGTCAAAACTTTACTATTGGTAGTAGCGGCAGTGGTGATGAGTTTTTTTATTTATGTCAGTTATGAATCCCTGATTCATCAGCGGCCTTTGCAGCAAAATATAAATAAGTTTTTGGAAAACACCCTGCATCCAGATTGGTTTATTCCTAAAATGCTGGAATGGGTATTGCTCTTTCTTTTTACACAGGTTGCTTTAGAGATAAATGAGAAATACTCATCCGGTGTGTTTTTTGATATCATGGTGGGTCGTTACCTGCGGCCAAAACAAGAGGATAGAATTTTAATATTTCTTGACCTCAAAGATTCTACTCCAATTGCAGAAAAACTGGGCAGTAATGAATATTTCGAATTTATCCGGGACTTTATATTCTGTATTTCCGCTGGCATAATGGAACACAATGGGCGGATTTATCAATATGTGGGCGATGAGATCGTTGCCTGGTGGCCTAGTTCAAAAATTAATGCAAAAAAAGTAATTGGAGCTTTGGTAGCTTCAAGAAAAGTGCTGAATAAAAATTCAGAACATTTTAAAACTGCATATGGAATTATGCCAGAATATAAAGTGGGAATACACACCGGTACAGTAACGGTGGGGCAGGTAGGTATAGCAAAGAAAGAACTGGTAATGAGCGGTGATACGATCAACACTGCTGCCCGCATACGGACTGCCTGTACAGAACTGAATGAAAAATTCCTGGTCTCAAAAGAAATGATGGAGCTGGCCGGACTTAAGACCTGGCAAAGCGAAAGCATGGGAACAGTTGATCTGAAAGGAAAACATGATTTACCAGAATTATTTGCCTTAAGAATATAAAATATGTTGCGACGAGCAAAAAGATTCACACCATTGACTTGATGCTTTTTTTAAGATAACCGGAGAAAAAGGTTTTTCCATTTCTGTTCTCTTAATAAATTTTTCAATCTTCTCTAATACCGTCAATGAAATGGATAACCACAATATCCCGATAATAAATCCAGCTACTACATCACTGGCATAGTGTACCCGTAAATATATCCTGCTAAATCCTATCAGCAATATCAATACAACCAAAGTGGCAGTTAAAAAATAATTCAATTCTTCGTGTTTGACCGTATGAAAAAGGATATATATAATAAGGCCGTAAAAAGTAACGGCCATAATTGCATGCCCGCTGGGAAAACTTAATCCCCTTACTGCCTGCAGGAGTGGAGCTAACGGTCTTTTACGTCTGAATATATATTTTAACAGGAACATCAGAACAAGACTGCTCAAAGCTATTGCTGCCACCCGGATAGAGAACCAGGATTGCCTGCTGATAAATAGGAAATAAAAAATAAATACCAGGTTGGCAGGAATAAGAAATTGGTGCTTCCCGAGCAGGGTAAAAAATAACATGAGCCGGTTACGCCGTGGGGTAGTACAGGCTTGCAAATTTTCAAAGATCGCCAGATCAATGTATTTGTATTTTCGTAATTGTTTCCTCATCACCAATACCAACGCCGCAATGGCTATGGCAAACAGGATGAGAGACAACAGCAATTCAGCCGATATAAGGAGTGCAACATTCCAGAAATCTTTAGTCTTATCAGGCATAAATGTTATATCCAAAAACTATGGGAGAAAATAAAGTTGAAAAGTCTGCCGTTATAACATTTTCTGCTGAACTACCTGGTCTATTTTACGTTTACTGAATTTTTCAATCCGACCCATGATCCAGATGGAAATCACCAACCATAAAAAACCCGTGGCAAAACCTGCAAAAACATCACTGGGAAAATGAACCCGCAGATAAATCCTGGAGAATCCAATAGTAAGTATGAGCAGGATTAGCAAAATGATCAGTGAAAATTTCAGCCATTTCCTCTTGATGGTTTTCCAGACAATATATATCAGCAACCCATAAAAAGTGACACTCATCAGTGCATGACCACTTGGAAAGCTAAGTCCATGGGCTTTCCTGAGCAAGGGTAGATCGGGGCGGT
>JBKJLR010000134.1:0-9913 GCA_046596865.1 Chitinophagaceae bacterium | reverse complement strand
AATTCCTGAAATGATGAATAATTTTAGTTTTGACCATGTTTTTTATACGGGCACTAATCTTTCTGCAGCCATCTTGTAAATAATTTTTCCTACAGCCGTGCTGCCCGTATAAAAAACATGGTCAAAACTAAAATTATTCATCATTTCAGGAATTACCTTTGCACCATCTCCCTGTACATATAAAATAAATTCTTCCGGAAAGACTTCTTTAATAATCTTTTTTATAATAGCATCCGAAGCGGGTGCAAATTCGCTTGGCTTCAATACCACACAATTTCCGGCTGCTATTGCACCAATCAATGGATTTATCAATAATTGAAAAGGATAATTCCAGGGGCCGATAATAAGCACCACTCCAAGTGGCTCTTTCAATATCCGGCTGCGGGATGGCAGATTTAGAAGATTAGTAGTCACCGATTCGGGCTCCATCCAATTTCGAAAATTTTTTATAGCCGCATTTAATTCAGCTATCACCATTCCTGTTTCTGTGGCCCACACTTCTTCGGGACTTTTCTTTAAATCAATATATAAGGCATCATACAAATCCTGTTCGTGGTTCAGGATAGAAATCTTCAGCTTCTTTAATTGTTCTTTTCGGAAAGCATACGGTAGAGTGGCACCGGCATTAAAATAGTGCCGCATTTTTTCTAAACGGGTTATGTCTGCCATTAATTCTAATTTTATACCAAGGTAGGCAAAACCTTGCGCCCAATGACAGACGAATACTTCATGATGCAGGCATTAAAAGAAGCCAAAAAAGCCCTGGAGGATGAGGAAATCCCAATAGGTGCAGTGGTAGTAATCAATGAAAAAATAATTGCAAGGGGACATAACATGACTGAACGATTACATGATCCCACGGCCCATGCAGAAATGATTGCTCTTACTTCTGCCTTTAATTCGCTTGGTAGTAAATATTTACCCGATGCTACTTTATATGTGACGGTGGAGCCTTGCTTTATGTGTGCAGGCGCCATCTACTGGAGTAAAATCGGAAAAATTGTTTACGGTGCGGATGATGAAAAAAATGGTTATAAAAAAATTGCCGGAACCAACTGGCCTTTTCATCCCAAAACAGAATTAATAAGAGGTGTGATGAAAGAAGAATGTGCCCAACTGATGAAAGATTTTTTTAAACACAAAAGATAAAAATGTCTCCAGCAGTTAAACCAAAAAAGATAATAGTAACCCATCCGGTCACAGGAATTCAAAGAAAGTTTGATGCTGTTATTTATGAATCCATAAAATTGGCGATACTTCAGAGTCTAAAAGGAAGTAAAGGCAAAACATTCACCCAATTGACTGATGATGTGGTGAAAATCATTCATAAAAAAATGCCAGACTTTAAAAAATCAATTCCCTGGTACACTATCTCCATAAGACTAGACCTTGAAACAAGAGGGATTGTGGAAACTTTTACCGAAAGAGGGGTAAAGCTAAACCGGTTAAAAAAGTAGTTTGCGAAATAAGAAACAATTTATCCATTCTGTATTCATTTTAAATTTTGTCTTCATACTTTTGTTTTCCTTACAAAAGTTCATAAACTAAATTTTATTATTATGGCATTTACCTTACCTCCCCTTCCTTATGCACATAACGCATTGGAGCCGCATATAGATGCATTAACTATGCAGATACATCATGGCAAGCATCACCAGGCTTACGTTGACAATTTGAATAAAGCAATTGCGGGCACTGAAAATGAAAACAAATCATTGGAAGACCTGGTAGAAGCAGCAGGATCCATTTCCCCGGCGGTCCGCAATAATGGCGGTGGACACTGGAATCATACTTTCTTTTGGAATAGTCTTAGCTCTCCCGCTTCTGGCGGTACTGGCAGCTCTCCTTCAGGTAGATTAGCAGAAGCAATCAATGAAGCCTTTGGTTCGTTTGATGAATTCAAAACCAAATTTGCACAGGCTGGTATTGCCCGTTTTGGCAGTGGATGGATCTGGTTAATTGTAAAAAAAGACGGCAAATTAGATATCTGTTCTACACCGAACCAGGATAATCCCCTGATGGATGTTGCCGAAACCAAAGGAGTTCCTGTATTAGGCGTTGATGTATGGGAACATGCTTACTATCTGAAGTATCAGAATAAAAGACCTGATTATCTCGTCTCCATCTGGAATGTAATTAATTGGGATAAAGTAGCAGAACGATTCGGCAACTAGTTTAATATATAAGCAGACAAAAAAACCTTTCCGGATTAGCAGGAAAGGTTTTTTTTATATGGCAGTTCCTCATTTACATTTCGCCATCTCTGCAGCCATTATTTTTTCGGCATTATCATTCATAGTCTTATCGTCTTTCTGCGCCTCATATTTTTTTGACATTTTTTCTCTATAGCTATCCATTTCTTTTGTGACTTCTTCCAATTCTTTTTTTGCCTTTTCATCAGCAGGATCTTTTGCCTTTAACTGCTGAGCTTTACAACGGTAATCTGCCATTTTTTTAACATCACTCTCAAAAGAGGATGAAGAGGATGATTTGCAGGATGCCATACCGATAACAATAATCGCTAAGGTTAAAGAAAGAAAATTTTTTTTCATTTAAATTAATTTGAGTTTACAATAAAGGTTTTTGATACCGGCAATCTCAAGGATTCCCAGTACAAAATAAGATTAATTCTTATAAAAATAAATTCTTTGCGGAGTCTATTATGGTACTGGATCATACCCACTGCCACCCCAGGGATGGCAACGACTTATTCTTTTGATAGCCAGCCAAAGTCCTTTAAATACTCCGTATTTTTTTAATGCTTCAGCAGCGTAGTGTGAACAGGTTGGTGTATAGCGGCACTTAGGTCCCAGCCATGGGGAGATAACTAATTGATAAATTTTTATTAGCAGGAGAAATGGAAAGCTTAATATGCGGAGAAACGTTTTCAATTTGCTTTACTGATTAATATACAAAGCTTTTCTAATGCCTTTCCGGTTTTTTCATACACTTCTTTATACATTGGCAGACCTTTGCCTGTGTAAATAAAAAAAATAGCCAGGTGGTAGTTTTGTTCTTCTAATTTTTCCTGTAATTCCATTTTTTGCAGACGATAAGCCTCCCGCATCAGTCTCTTTATTCTGTTCCGGTCCACGGCTTTTTTAAAGTTTTTTTTGCTGACACCGGCCCCGAATTGCAGTGATGGATTTTCAGCTTTGCTGAATGAATAATGAATTCTGAATGGAGGAATAGTAAACCTCTTACCCTCATTGAATAATAATTCAGTTTGCTTCCGGCTTTTAAGCCGCTCTTCTTTTCCAAGTGTTAATTTTTTCGTCACTTATATCCCTTTGATAAATTACAGCCAATACATTTTTCGCAATGGCCACCAGAGAGTAGCAGCACAAGAATACATTAAGAATATTTTTTAAATCACTTGCTTATTTATGCAGAATTACACAGATAATTCTAAATAAAAAATAGCCCCGCCGTGCGGAGCTATCAAATATTAAAGACACTGAGTCTGCTGTGGCAGATTTGGAATTTCTATTTCAGTTTACTCTCATCAGAAACAGTCAGCTTATGACGGCCTTTTGCACGGCGGCTTGCCAAAACTTTTCGGCCATTAGCTGTTGCCATACGTTTACGAAAACCATGTACGGTTTTGCGACGTTTGTTATGAGGCTGGAATGTACGTTTCATAATTATTTTTCTTTTTTCACTTTTTAAAAAAATCTGGCCGGGAGAACAAACCAGCACCGCCCTTTTGGCGGGATTCACCAGCAGGTCACCACACTTGCTGTTTGTGAAAGGACGGCAAAGGTAAGGGTTGAAACTCAAAAGCTGGAAGGGAAAGGAGGGAAAATTCAGTCTTTTTGACACTTACTGATAATCAAGGCTTCATACATTCAAATCAACATGTTTAGAACTAATGGGCTCGCCATAGAAAATAGTAGCATGATGATCAAAATCAGCAGTAGAGTCGGTAGTATAAAATATATGCTGGCCGGTTTTGGTACAGCGACTTTCTATTTCAGGATGCCTGTGTAAATAATCAGCCAGGCTCGCGGCTACAATTTCTCCCTGCGAAATAAGCTTTACACCGACGGGCAGGTATTCTTCAATCTTTTCTTTCAGCAAAGGGTAATGGGTGCAGGCCAGCAGTATAACATCAAGGTCCTCGCCTATTTGAAAAATGTTGTGCAGGTTTTTCTTTATAAAAAAATCAGCCCCTGCACTTTTATACTCTTCATTTTCAACCAACGGCACCCACATCGGGCAGGCTTCCTGGTACACTTTTAATTCAGGAAAAAATTTAGCTGTCTCCATCGGATAGGATTCAGAGGCCACTGTTCCATTAGTGGCTAATATACCTACACTCTTTGTTTCAGAAAAAGTGCCAATAATTTCTGCTGTTGGTCTTATCACACCCAGCACTCTTTTATCAGGAGCAATTTTTGGTAAATCATTTTGCTGAATTGTTCTCAACGCTTTTGCAGAAGCAGTATTACAGGCAAGAATAACTAATGAACAACCTTGTTGAAAAAACCAGTTGACACTTTGCAGGGTGTACTGATATACTGCTTCAAAAGAACGGTTCCCATAAGGAGCTCTCGCATTATCGCCCAGGTATAAATAATCATACTGTGGAAGCTTGTTAATGATTTCTTTTAGCACTGTTAATCCGCCATAGCCTGAATCAAAAACCCCGATAGGACTCATCTTTTGCATAGCACAAAAATAGGGATTGGGAGGGCTGGCTTTAAAAAAAATGCCCCCGGTCCCGCCTAAAGCGAGACCGGGGGCATCAAATATGTTATAATAAAACGCTTAACGGTTGCTGCCGGTAGGGGTCGTTTTAGGAAGAGCTACTTTTAGCTTTCCTGCCACGGCCGCAATCATATCATCACCATCGGGTGCCACCAGAAAAGCTTCCTTTGTGAATACATGAGTGTACCCTTTTTCTTTAGCAACTAATTTAATGGCATCATAAACCTTGCGGTAAATAGGTGCCAGCAATTCATTTTGCTTAGCTTCTATTGCCTGGTTTACGATCTGTTGCCAGTTTTGTATCTGGTAGATAAGAGATGGCAACTCCTGTTCTATTTGTTTGCGAACAGCCTGGGGAGTTTTTAAAGAATCTCTATATACACTGTCTTTGTACTGATACAAAGACACTATTTGTGCATACTGAGGATTAATCGAATCAGCCTGGTAACGTTCCAGCATAGAATCAATCTTAGCGGTTTCGGGCATAATGCCAACCATGTTATCAACGCTGATATAGCCAGCTTTCATTTGGGCACTGGTAGTAGCGGTAAATAAAAGACCCGCACTTAATACAATCAGGGAAAGAAATTTTTTCATTTAGTTTGTTTTGTTATTGCTTACTATGATTCTTAAAGAAGGCAGTTAGTTGCGCCATTCTCATTTTTTTAACACTTAGCGAACCCCCAAATCCTTGAGTACATCTTCACTCTTGTCGAGTTTTGGGTCGGCAAATATAATGGTAATTCCCTCACTTTTATCAAGCACAAAATCGTAACCCCGCTGTACGGCCATTTTCTGTACAGCATTGTACACCTTATCCTGGATGGGCTTAATAAGTTCCTGTCTTTTTTTGAACAGATCACCTTCAAAACCAAAACGTTTACGCTGCAGCTCCCGCAGGCTTTTTTCCTTATTAAAAAGCTGGTCTTCCCTTTTTTTCTTTAAGTCATCGCTCAACATTACCTGCTCAGCTTCGAAAGCTTTATACATATTATCAAGTCCCGTTTGTTGAGCATCAATATCCTTTTGCCAGTCGGATGCTATGTCATCCAGTTGTTTTTGGGCAGTTTTATAATCAGGCATTTTGTCCAAAATATACCTGGTATCAATAATGGCATATTTCTGGGAAATTCCCAACATGCCCAATCCCAATAAACAACCAAGAAGAAAGATCTTTTTCATATTAAATGGAATTTGTTATTAATAACTGAAATTTTATTCCGGTTCAAAACCAAGCATAAACGTAAACCGGGATGCTCCTTTTAACCCTGATTGACCGGGTGTGATGCGGTCAAGTCCCACTCCATAATCAAAGCCGAGCAACCCAAACATCGGCAGGAAGAACCTCATACCCACACCTACACTGCGGCGAAGACGGAAAGGATTATAGTCTTTATAATCATGCCATCCATTGGCCGCCTCAAAGAAGGTTAAAGCATAGATAGTGCTGCTGGGGTTTGTTACCAGCGGGAAACGCATTTCTAAAGTGTACTTATTAAATATGATAAAAAATTTATTTGCACTTTGCTGATCAGGATTTACTGTTGGGTCCGATGACTCATACACCGGGTATCCACGATGCGCAACAATATCATATCCGAGCAAACCAAAGTTGTTTGTCAAACCTGCATCACCCACCTGGAAACGTTCAAAAGGAGAATAATCCAGTTTTTTATTGTACCGGCCCATGAAGCCATACTTGGCTGCAATTTTCATAACAAACTGGCGGTTTTTATCAGCCCCCATTGGTTTTCCAATTGGCACATACCATTCTGCATTAAAACGCCACTTATGATATTCAGGCGTTTTATATGGAGTGGCAGAATTAACTAAGTTTTTATTAAACAAAGAGTAAGGTGGTGTAAACTGAACACTGCCCGTAATATTTGAACCACTGGTAGGAAAAATAGGATTAAATACTGATGACCTGCTCAAGGTAATTTTCATACTTATGTTACTTGATGTTCCGTCCTTTAACCCCTCAAATATGGGATAATTGCGAAGCTTATATTGGGTTACATTCAAAGTATATACAAGACTGAAAAAGTCATCAGGCCACTTTAATTGTTTTCCGAGAGAAACAGAGAAGCCTGTTGTCTTCAGGTAATTAGAATCTGATCTTGCCCTGTCTATCTGGCCTGTAAAAGGATCAAATGCATTTGAGTATTTACTGTTATTAATTCCAAACGTAAGGGAGTTTCTTTTTTTACCTCCTAACCACGGCTCAGTAAATGAAGCACTTAGTGAACGGTATGCCCGGCCATTTGACTGTACCCGAAGACTTAATTTTTGGCCATCGCCTGTAGGTAATGGATCCCAGGCTGATTTTTTCCAGATATTACGGATAGAAAAATTGTTAAACGTAACACCTAATGTTCCTGTAAGACCTACTCCACCGCCCCAGCCAGCAGACAATTCTAGCTGATCGGATGATTTTTCTTCCAGCTTCCAGTTGATGTCTACCGTTCCATCATCCGCATTGGGAACCACACCCGGGTTAATTGTTTCCTGATTGAAGAATTGCAGGTTAGCCAATTCCCTTTGTGAACGGATCAGGTCAGACCGGCTGAATAATTCACCCGGAATAGTTCTTAATTCACGGCGGATTACATAATCTTTTGTTTTTTCATTTCCCGCAATCGTTACATTTTTTATTCTTGCCTGCGGACCTTCGATAATTCTTATTTCATGGTCAATAGTATCATTGTATACAGCTGTTTCCACTGGCTCTACCCTGAAGAAGAGATAACCATCGTCCATGTATAATCCGCTAATGTCCCCGCCTTCCTGAGTTACTTCTTTACCAAGACGTTTGTTAAGTATATCAATGTTATAAATATCTCCTTTATTAATGCCTAAATAAAGATTAAGAATGGAATCGCCATACTTAGCATTTCCCTTCCAGGCAATATTTCCAAAATAATATTTTTTCCCTTCATCTACTTTCAGGTCTACGTTCATATTCCCCTTTTGGGTTGCTATGGTGGTATCTGAAATGATTTGTGCATCACGATATCCCTGTGAATTGTAATAGTTCAAGACCTTATTCTTATCCTCTTCAAATTTGGTTGGATTAAATTTTGCACCGCTTAATTTGAAGCGGAGGTAAGGGTCCAGTATTTTTTTTGTTTTACTGAGTGAAAGAAAGCCCCATTCCTTTACATATTCCTTAAAAGAAAAGGGTTTGCTAACACCGTAAGGACTCGGTGTGTTATCGGCATCCAGTGTTGCCTTACTCATTTCTTTGGTCCCCTTCATCTGTTTTTTCAGGCGAAAACCATCAATGCTGGTGTTTCCATAAAACCGGACATTATCAATGTGAACTTTTTCGCCTTTGTCCACATAGATAATCATGGCATTGGAGTTGGCGAAAACAGTATCAGGCTTTTCTTCTATCCGGACTGTTACATTCTGGTAAGCCTTATCCGTATAAAATTTCGTAACCTTTTCAACTATTTCTCTCCGGGTATTTTCTGTAATGATGGTTTGTTTGGCCAGGTTTACTTTGGTTAATATTTCTTCCTGGTCTGATTTTTTAATGCCGACGAATTTAAAATTACCAAGACGGGGACGTTCAACCACACTCACTTCCACCCATACTTTATTATCCTCTATCCTGGTAACAAACACCTGCACACCGGAAAAAAATTTTTGACGCCAGAGAGCAGCAATTGCCTTGGCAAAAATATCTGCTCCGGGATGAATGAATTTATCACCAGGCTGCAGGTTGGTTATAGAATACACTATAGATGTATCGAGATGCTTTATCCCGGTGATGGCAACATCTGCAATCGTATATTCCTTAGCTATTTTGGAATTTTTCCATTCGATAAGTTTGGGATCCACCGAAGTGGGATTGGTGGTATCTGCCACCTGTGCCTGAATCTTGCATACTGAAATCACCACTATCATCAGAGCAACACTAAATCTTAGTAAAAATTTTTGCATTTGTAATTATTCAAGTCAGTCTCAAAAATGTGCTGAAGCAGCCGTTAAAATGTTGCTTTACAGGCTCACCCCTTCTGGTTGAGGCGGCAAAATAACGGTAAATAATTGAAGTCTTTGTTAAAGAAAATGGGATTGGGGAAATGAATAGCATGAAGTCGGGCTAAAATGGCCAGATGGCCTCATTTTTTAACCTGCTTATTGAAATATTTACGGGTTACCCGTATTAAAATAAGGATCAAAACTTTTAATCCTGCCCCGCTACCACCTGATCGCTGGTTTTGCCAAACCGTCTTTCTCTCCCCTGGTAGTCCAGTATTGCCTCATAGAGGTTTTCTTTTCTAAAATCGGGCCATCGGACATTTGTGAAATACAGCTCGGCATATGCTAACTGATACAATAAGAAATTGCTGATGCGGTATTCTCCACTGGTTCTAATCATCAGTTCAGGGTCAGGGAAGCTGCTGGTGCACAAATACTGCTGGAGGGTCTCCTGGTCAATGTTTTCTATATTTAACCGGCCGCTTTTAACTTCCCAAGCAATGCTTTTTACAGCATTTAGCAGTTCCCATCTTCCACTATAGCTTAAAGCCATAATAAGATTTAGACCAGTATTCGTTTTTGTAATATCGAGTGCTTCGTTCAACTCATTTTTCGCATATTCAGGCAGCATATTCATATCACCGATAACATGCAGCCGTATACTATTTTTATTAAGGCTTTCTACCTCTTTGCGGATGGTGCTTACCAACAGCTCCATTAATCCAATAACTTCATATTCCGGACGATCCCAGTTTTCCGTTGAAAAAGCATAAAGGGTGAGATATTCTATCCCTAGTTCAGCCGACCCTTCCACAATGTTACGTACACTTTCAACTCCATGAGAGTGACCAAAAAGACGGTCTTCACCCTTCTCTTTAGCCCAACGTCCATTTCCATCCATAATGATGGCAATATGACGTGGAAGATGGTCCTTATCTATTTTTTCAAGTAATTCTGACATGGTATTTTTTAACCAACCTGTTTCAAAGTTATTACTGATTGACCGGATTTGAAGTAATTAGCAAAAAAAAGAAATGCCCCGTAGCGGAGGCATTTAATAAAATAGTAAAAATCAACTGTATTGCTTGTAAAATTAATTTCTACCCCACACAGCAACTCTTGATTTTCCTTTCAGAAAACCTTTTGTCTCATACCAAAATTCAATTTTAGTAAGGTGTCTCAATCCTCCGTCCATATCAATGACCCGGCTTTCAGA
>JBKJLR010000186.1:0-8305 GCA_046596865.1 Chitinophagaceae bacterium | reverse complement strand
CCAATTTGAATTTTTCTTTGTAATTTTAAGAAATGGACATTAGAAAAATTCAAATTGGAATGGAGGGATAAATGTTGAATGTATTCCAACTTCGTTAGTATCATCCGGAATTCTTCAAAACAGGTCTTTACTTTCCATTAATATTGAGCAAATAGCTAAGACAAAAAGATGCCCCTCGATTCAAAACGAGGGGCATCTTTTTTAAAGAGTAATTCTGTTATTAGTTGAACAGGTATCTTACTCCCAACTGCATATAATAGGTAGAAGCAACACCCAGGTTATCTCTAAAAGTCCTGGTTACTATCTGCCCCTGCGAAGTTTGCAATCTGAATGTAGGCACTACTGCACCGCCCGGAACCAATGAAGCCTGGTTTGTCGGTACCAATATAGAACTGGCATTGATTGTTTTTACTTTACCCCAGCTTGGGTTAATTACATTTCCTACATTAAAAATATCAAGGCTGAACTGAATAGTATTTTTGGTCTTCCCAACATTCGTAAATACATCCTGTAAAATCCTCATATCCATCTGGTTTCTCCAGGGAATTTGTGCCCCGTTTCTTTCTGCATATTGTCCCCTGTGTGCTTTCAGGTATTTATCCTGGTTGATAAAATCTTCAAACAATTGCGCCTGCTGGGCTGCGGTGTAAATAACTCCATTAATGTTGTTTGACGGTACAAAGGTTATCTCTGCAGTATTCCTTGCATCTTTTGGAATATAAATCAGGTCATTACCATTTACACCATCACGATTAAAGTCGGCTCCATATACATAGGAGAATCTTCCGTCAATAGAACCAGAATAGAATAATGAAATAGTAGTAGCAAAATGCTTAAAGTATTCTTTACGGTAAGATAATGTACCAACCACTCTATCAGGGACTACAAAAGAAGAGTGAGACAGGCTTGGAATATTAGCACCATTAACAGATGAGATCAAACTCCAGGTATTAAATGGCTGATCGCCGTTACCATCGTACAATGAGTTGGCGAAAGATTTAGTATAAGCTACAGTTGCAGCAAATCCTTTTTTGAATGTTTTATCAAACTTGGTAGTTAAGGAAGCATAATGTCCTCTTTTCTCATTACCGGTTACAATTACTGTAAAGGGAAGAGTACCCGATGCACTTGGAACTAAAATGCCCGGCCCTGTCTGTCTTAACCTATTGATATTATTTGATGCATTAGTGAGGGAAGGATATATCATTCTATTATCAGGATATCCGGCAACATTTAATGGCGAAGGTGCAAGAAGATTTACATTTTTCGAATAGATAACATTGTAATCCCTGTTGTAAATTCCTTCCAGTGTAGCAATAATTCCGCCGGGTATTTTTATATCAACAGCAAGGCTTGTCTTCCAGGTTTGCGGCATTTTAAAATCTTCTGCAAAAGTGGTAACTGTTGACGGTAACGTAGTACCAGGTGTTGGAGGAGTTGCTGGTCTGTAAAAACCAACCCCAGGATTAAATGGACCAGGGGTATTGGCAGTTCCGTTAAATGCCTGGGTGATCTGTAACATACCGGAATTGCCAGCCTGACCTACTATCCATACAAAAGGAACCCTGCCGGTAAAGATACCCGTGCCTCCACGAACTTGTAAAGAACGGTCTCCATAAAGATCCCAGTTAAATCCAATGCGTGGAGAAATTAAAACCCTTGATTTCGGTAATACACCCGTATTTACTTTAACACCGTTGGCAAATGTTAACCCTGATACCAAAGGATTTTCTTTTACCTCTGCTACACCGGGATAAGAAGATTTATCAGCCCGTATGCCCAATGTTAATTTGAAATTCTTTGACACAGTTATCTCATCCTGAACAAAGGCGGAGAATTGAGCAAACTTGAAAGTTGGGAAAGCCTGGGAATAATCTTTCTTTAAAGAATAGGTGTAGGCAAAATCATTGGGTTTTACACCGTTTTGAAAATCAGCAAAAGAATTAAATCTGTAATAGCTGGCTCCTAAAGGCTGAAAGCCATTTAAAGTGGTTGTATTATCATATTGCACACCCAGCAAAAAATTATTTTTTCCTGCAGAGATGCTAAGATTATCAACAAAAGAATAAATTTTTACATCTCTCAGGTTGCCAAAGGTAAATGGTTCGTAACCGAAAGAAGTAAATGGCTGACCATCTTTCATTATATCAACAAATGGAAAATCTGCGCTGGTTGAAGTGCGGGGCTCATTCTGATTGTTATAAGAAGCTCTGAATGTGTTAGAGACCCTTGAGCTAAAAGAAGAGTTAAGTTCAGCAGCCAATGAATAAAAATTATAATCCTGGAAATAGTTAGAATTTTTAAAATGTAAGGCATTGATGTCATTACGGCCAACACCATTTGAAAAAAATAACCCCGAACTGGAAGTAGATCCGCTCATTAATGCCGGGTCGCTGCTTTCCACCTGGCTGTATCGCAAACTCAACTTGTTTTTATTAGTAATATTCCAATCTAAACGGGCTAATATTTTTCTTTTATCGCCTTCCAGGTCATAGTTGTCATACGCACCCGTTTCATAACCATATTTACTTAGCAGGAAAGCCCTGATGCCATCCAGTTCAGTAGTAGTCGGACGGGCAATATTATTAGCACTTCCAAAAGGAGCAGAAGCAGTAGCGGCTAGTTTTGTTTGACCGGGAGTTATTGTTTTCTCTGTTTCATAGTTGAAGAAATAAAACAATTTATTTTTGATTATTGGCCCCCCAACCCTGAAACCATACTGGTTGAAGTCTAATTTCTGACGGACAAAAAATGATTTTTCTACTTTGCGACCTTGTAGTTTTTCATTTCTCCAATAGGTGTAAACAGAACCAGAGGTAACATTTGTACCGGACCTGGTTACAGCATTTAAAGCACTACCTATAAAGCCAGACTGGCGAACATCAAACGGTGTAATATTTACAGATATTTCTTCTATAGCATCTAATGAAATAGGAGAGCCTTGTGCAGGAAGGTTTGAACCAATACCAAAAGTGTTATTAAAGTCAGAACCATCAACGGTAACATTATTCTGACGTGAATTACCACCACCCACTGCAGAGCCATTAGCCTGTGGAGTTAACCGGGCCATATCCTGGATGTTCCTGGAAATACTTGGAAGAACAGTGATTTCCCTTCTTCCCACATTTGTAACAGCACCTGTCCTGTTTGAATTTAATATTGTGCTCCTTCTTCCTGTTGTTAATACAACATTTTCCAATGTTGCATCTGTTTTAGTTAACAGGGGTGCCAACTGAAATGATTCAGCCAGTTGTAAATAGACATCTTCTACTCTTTCTGTCTTATAACCAACAAAAGTTATTTCTATAAGGTAGGGGCCGCCCACCCTCATATTCGGAATACTAAACACACCCCCGGCACGGGTTGCCGTTGTGTATTTGGTACCGGACGGCTGATGTGTTGCCAATATTGATGCCCCGGCCAGCGGTTCATCTGTTGTACTTTTTACTGTTCCGCTTATTGCCGAAGTAGTAATTTGAGCAAATACGAATGGGCTGGCCATTAAGGCTAAAGCAAACAAAAAGAGTATTCTCTTAAGCATAGTAAGTAGATTTTCGGTTGCAAAGAAAGGGAATAATTCCTAATTAAAAATAGGCAAATATTAACAAATGATGTCTGTAAAGTAATGCTTTATAATGACACCTTTTCCCCACGTTTCGCTGCCGGGGCAACTATGAACTTTATTGCCGGGTTCTTTGTTCTATTTTTGCAAAAAGCTACAGCGAATGTTCGACTCAATTGAAAGTGCAATAAAGGATATTAAACACGGCAAACTGGTAGTGGTTGCCGATGATGAAGACCGTGAGAATGAAGGTGACTTTGTAACCGCAGCTGCAAATATCACCCCGGAAGTCATTAATTTCATGAGTAAACATGGGCGGGGCCTTATTTGTGCTGCTTTGCCAGAAGAAAGATGTGATGAACTGGGGTTGGAATTAATGGTGAATAATAATACTGCTTTACATGAAACTGCTTTTACGGTTTCAGTGGATTTACTCGGACATGGCTGCAGCACCGGCATCTCTGCCCATGACAGGGCAAAAACAATTCAGGCCCTTATCAGTCCTTTTACTAACCCGGCAGATTTAGGAAGGCCCGGTCATATTTTTCCCCTGCGGGCAAAAAAAGGGGGAGTGCTGAGAAGGGCAGGGCATACCGAAGCGGCGGTTGACCTGGCCCGGCTGGCGGGTTTAGAACCGGGAGGTGTGCTGGTAGAAATTATGAATGAAGATGGTACAATGGCCAGATTGCCGGAACTGATTGAAGTGGCAAAAAAATTCGATTTCAAAATCATTTCAATAAAAGACCTGATTGAATACCGGATTAAAAGCGATTCATTGATTGAAGAAGTAGTGAGAGTGAACATGCCAACGAAGTATGGTGATTTTCAACTTGTAGCATTTAAAGAAAAAAATTCAACTAATGAACACCTGGCATTATTAAAAGGTAATTGGGAAAAAGATGAACCGGTGCTGGTTAGAGTTCACTCTTCCTGTTTTACCGGCGATATTCTTGGATCACTTCGTTGTGATTGCGGAGAGCAATTACAAAAAGCTATGATGATGGTGCAAGCTGAAGGTAAAGGTGCCATATTATATATGTACCAGGAAGGCAGGGGGATAGGGCTGTTGAATAAATTAAAAGCTTATCGTTTGCAGGAACAGGGGATGGATACAGTGGAAGCCAACCTGCATCTGGGTTTCCAGATGGATCAGCGGGATTACGGATTAGGTGCACAGATTCTTCGTCATCTTGGTATTACCAAACTTCGTTTAATGACAAACAATCCAAAGAAAAGAGTAGGGCTTGTTGGTTACGGATTGGAAATTGTAGAAAATATCCCGGTTGAAATTCATCCCAATGCACACAATGAAAAATATTTACAAACAAAGCGAGATAAACTGGGACATGAGATATTGGAAGATGAGTGATCAATATGTTACATGGTATGAAGTAGCAGTACCCTGATGTAACTTTTATTACTTAATATACTATTCCCTCTATTCCGGATCTTCTTCTTTTTTCGCTACAGGTTTTTGTTCGATAGTCTCCGTTTTTGGTTCAATTGCCGGGGGTATGGGTTCAATTATAACAGGTGGTGGTTTGTTTTTCTTTCTTTTAAAAATATCCCCTAAATGATCTATATCTTTTCGGAAAGAAAGGCCAAGACCGGCTCTTTTCTGTGGTTTCGTTGAAGTGTTGGCAGTCAGATAATCTGCATTTTCCCTGTAAAAAAGGATTGCCCTGAAGGTACCACTTGGATTGATTAATATTTCTATAGCAAAGTCTTTCAGAAAGCCTACATCCTGCTGTATGGATCCTGTTTGTACCAACCCCTCCACACTTCCGCCTGCAGTAAATATTACCCGGTTTTTAAATAAGGATCTGCCAATTGAAGCATTTACATTACTTCCCAGGTTAATGCTGCCAGTCGACGCAATTAAATTTCGGTTATACACCGAGCTGTTGAAATTAAAATTCCATTTTTCTGTATTGAAAATATTCGATACAATTTTTTTAACCTGCTGATTAATTACGTTAAAAAATATACCTGACAGGCTGTTGGTTGCCACTTCCTCAAAGGAGAACCCAGCGCCGCTTTCTACAGGTGCGAAAACGCCGAGTACCACGAGGTAAGTAGCTTGTTTATTTATCTCGTTTTCATTTTTCTGTAATTGTTGCAGGCTGAAGGCAAGACCGGGGTCGCCATTTACTACACTGGTTGCAGGGAACTCAAGACTGAAATTAAATTTGGGCTGAAATAATTTTTCGGTGAGGTGTGCCACCACATATACATCACCCCGGGCACGGGAAATATTCTGATCAATATTTACCAGCGAAGTGACCAGGGGGGCATAACTCACATTCGTGGCCGTATAAACGGCAGTCAGGTTTATAGTTGCCTCGTATGGATTACCGGACCATTCTATATAATTGTTAAGACCTTTTTTCAGTACAAAGGGTTTTTTGAAAAAAGATTGGAATGTAAAAACATAATCTCCCTCATCAATATCAAAGCGACCCGTCATCGATAATGGCTCTGAAGTGCCGGACCGGATATTTAAGGTGCCTGAACCTCTTCCTGTAACTACATCCCCAGTTAGTTCATCAAGCACCACCCTCACCGTTAGCAACGGTGTAGCGGTAACTTCCACATCATAAATGATATTGGTGATATTACTTTTGAAATCACTGTCATCCATTTCCCGGCCATATTTTCTTTCTACCAGGAAATCGGCCAGCCCTGATTCACGGGTAGAGGCTGGAGGTATGGTAATGTTGCTACTGTCAACATCAGATGCAATACAATTAATTGTCATGAACATTTCAGCCTGTGGGCCGGCCAATGTTAAAGACCCTGTTCCATTCACCCTCCCATAAAATTGTTTATTGTCGTTATACGTGGTATTGAGCAATAATACCGGTCTGTTATTGATTTCATCAGTAGTATTAGGCTTTCGGGTGGAAATGTCAAGATTGTAGAACATGTTCTTAAAAGATTCATGTTCGATGCCACCTGTAATATATATAGGATTGCCAGTAACAGTATCAGTTAGTACAATTCCATCCAGGTTGATTTCTGTCGGGCTAAGTTCTATGTCTGTATCCTGTATGGTATAGAATGCCTGCGTAAATTTTACTTTTAATCCCGCATCTTTCAATCTTCCTTTGCCTGTAATGCTCAGGTTTTGAAATTCACCTTTCAGGTCTATATCCCCAGTAAGATATCCCTGTATATCAGAGAAGAGGGTGCTGAGGAAACGATCCAGTATTGACATCTGGAAATTTTTTGCTTTCAGGGCGATCAGGTTGTTTTTTGCCTTTAGTTTGTTTAGGAATATAAGGGCATCAAAACTTAAAAAGTTCTCCTGGTTTAATGTGTTGCCTTTTATTTTTAATTCTTTAGACTTGCTATCATAAGCCAGCGTAGTTTTTAATTCTCCCAACGAATCATTATCAAGTCGCAGGAATTGGGTACGGATATCATCCGAAGTAATTCTTAAATTATTGGTGGGGTCTTCTACCAGTATATTACCTGACAATAATCCTTCCAGCCTGTTTTTTGGCAAGAAGAAAGGAGCAAAATCCCCCAGGTTTAACTTCGTCAATTCTACTTTGAGGTCATTCCAGTTTCCTTTGGCAGAAGGCGATGTTTTAAGTAAAATCTTTTGTTCTCCTTCGGTTAAAACTAACTGACCACTGGCAGGATTATTTTTTCTGAATTTTAATTTTCCGTTTTCGTCAATGGACCATGTTTTTCCATTAATAGTAAAATTGGAAGGATCAAATTCAATTTCCACACCATCGCTGTAGGTAAGTACCAGTGCATTTAAATTCGCTTTTTCCAAAGTTTGATTGGCGCCGGTATTAATGCTTACCCTCGAAGAATCATCATGTGCATTGATCTTAAAGAGGGCAAAGGGGATATTCAGGCTGTCATTAATCCGAATGTTTCTTGTCTCCCCGGTTAATACAAGGCTGTCCCTGTTTCCTTTCGCTAAAATTTTAACCTGGTCAAAATTGTATTGATTGAATTTGAACTGGGGTATTTCCGCCGTAAAATTGAGCTCATTTTTTGCAAGATTAAGATCGCCGTTAAACCGGCTGTTATTGAAACCCATTAAGCTTGAATCAAGTAATTGCAGGTAATCATCTACATTATAAGTAGTGATATTAAATTTAATGTTCTGGTTCCTGGGGTACCTTTTTGGTGCTTTAACGTAAGCAGGATAATATTTATTCAGGAAAAAAGTGAAAGCATCAGGCAATTCAGCAATATTAAATTCTCCTTCCACTTTGGCTTCAAATTCGTTGGAAAGAGCAGTTAATGTTTTTACACCATCATTATATTGCGACGAAACTATAAGTGAGTCGAAAGGCAGGCGACGGCCGTCTTTAGTTATTTCAGCGTCTGTTATCCTGGCAGTACCCAGGAAATTGTCGATACTATTACCTGTAAAATTTATATTCAGTTTCCCTGCAAATGTTACACTGTCTTTTGTAAGTTTTAAATTTTTAAGGTTGGCACTCACCACATCAGCTACCAGATCAAACCTCGGAGTTTTACTATTGAAGTCAATAATCCCATTTAAAGTAAGATCGGCATTATCATCCCGCATAGAAGCTACACCCTCAAAGAGTTTTTTATTGATCTTCCCATTTATGGCAATGTTTTTATACCGGTAATTTTTATAATCAACGAACCTGATGGCCCCGTCGATCATGGTGTTGATGGTCTTGTCGTTGAAACCACTTCCTTTGATAGTACCTTTCAATGAAACAGAACCAATATTTTTATCACCCA